>JANMWF010000207.1:0-6677 GCA_031393845.1 Nitrosomonadales bacterium
CTTGCGGGCATCTTCTTTTTCCATACCTCATAGACATCGAAAATCAATAAAAGTTCATTTATAAATCGTGCCGGGTCTATAAATCCATAATTAGTGGCCCCCATTCGCCGACCCATGTCAAGCAAGCAAACGATTCCATTACCGCATCATCCCTCTGTTTCCCAGTGCTTGAATTCCCATTGCCCATGAGGTTGCATTATTGGGCTTCAAATTTGGACTCTCGTTGCACATAAAAAGCACCCAGTGCAGTGGTAGCCAAGGCTTGCACTAGAGATAATGGTATTTTTGAATTCTGGAGATATGTAACTAGCGGCGCATCAGTAAAAGGTGACAGTAATGGCGTAATAAACAGCAGCAAGAGATAGACTACGGAAAGCCAAAGCGCAAGGCGGTACATGAATGAATCCACTGACTCACCCTTTGCAGCTTTACGTCTGAGATCATTGAACATCACGCCAACGATAAGAGAGAGATTCGGCGTAACCACAGGGAGAAACCAATCCCATAGCACAGCGCCGTGCCCCTGGTTACCGAAAGTGTCGAGCATGAGCAATGCAATAAAAGTTAAACCGGCGCCACTAAACCATACGATGGCCAGTTTTTGTCTTGCGGCTGTAATGGAGACAAGCATGGTCAGCCCCCCAGCGCCTTCAAGATGTTGGCTGCTTTCAAGTGTTGCTGGCCATTATGCTCGGAAGGCTTATTCAGCCTGGCGGGCTCTCTACGGCTGGGGATTTCGAATTCATATATCAAAGCGGTAGCTTCCATATCCTCATCATAAATTTGCTTCGACAGGACTTTGGGGAGCTTTGAACCCCCTTTTCCTACCCAAAGCTTAGCTTCTTCCATATCAATTTTTTTCCCGCTGGTAATAATGGGAACGGGGGTGAAAACGAACGCAATAACCCGAAACAGACCTTCATCCTTACCCAGCAATGCCTTCAGGTAAGCTTCCAAATTAAAAGACTTGATACTGGCTGGATCAACTTTTATTTTCCAACGAACATTGGGTGGAGAGGGCGTGGCATCTCGGTTGATTCGTTCAAGCTGGCTGATCAACGCAAATCCTTCAGGAACAGCATAATATCCAGGGCTGGAATAGCCGTTATCCGTCAGTGCTTTTTCTAGCCTGGCGGCTACGCTTGCCCAAGTTTGTGCCTGGGTATTATTTGGCACAAGGAGTTCACGCGGGATTTTTTGATGCGTTGAAGCATCCGGTGGCGGCCAGAAAACCGGTAGTGATGTTGCGGCTGAATCTGGAACTGCTGCCGCTGCAGTGCCGCTTAGCTCTGCCGTCCAATTGGCGGCAGTCTTAACATCAGTAATGACTGGTTTAGTGCATTTCTTGCCTTGTTCCGCATAACTGACCGTAGACGTGCGGATAGGACATGTACCCAAAGCAGTGCCAAACTCCACGAGGCCTTCTATGACTGTTAAAACACTGTTGCCATTTGGTAAGCCTTCAATGATGAATTCAGTTCCTTTAACTATGGCAATGGCCACTGGCGTTTCAACTTCTAATTGCTTCGGCCCGCCACTGGTTTTGACCCAAAGCATGCCCTGTTTCAAGCGAAGAATACGTGTTATCCCGCTTTCTTTTTCCCAGCGTGAAACAATCTTGAAGCTGGTGTTCCGATTAAGTCCTACCTGAATACCGCTTTTCAGTTCTATCAGTGCAACGCTCTTGTCATCTGTGCGCAATACATCTCCTTCAAAAAGCGCCAGCGCACCTTTTCCCCGCAAACGCTCCTCTATCCCATCCGCTCTCACTACGACCAATGAGCCCTTGGCGTTCTTGGCAATGCCGACAGCAGCACTCTCGGCTCTGGCTGTAACAGGTATGAACAAGGTGAACCCAGATACGCACAGAACCCATAGTAGGAACAGAACAAAATATTGTCTGTTCCGACTGTTTATTCGAGGCATACCGAGGTAGCCTAAATGAGTCATTATTTTTTCCTCATAATTTTTGTAATTTGCCTAATTGCGCGACATCACCACCCTGATGGGTTTGAGGCCTACGAGTACAGTGGCGAGGAGTGCATTGGTACCGGTATCGATCACATGCAAGTTATTAGAACCCTCATTTCCGACATAAATGCGGGTGCCCTCCGTGTTCGCCAGAATGCCATTGGGCTTCTCACCAACCGGAATGCGCTCAACAACCTGCATTCTGGTGTTATTGATCTTTACAACGGCGACATGATTCGCACCACTCACGGTGACATAGGCATTAGGGCCCACCATGCCTTTGTAAGCGAAAGCAATTTGCTGTGGATTGGGGCCTACCTCAAAGGTTGCAACTTTGGTCTGAGTGGCGGGGTCGATCACATAAATGTCATTGCCCCCGGAATTGGCCCCCCAGATACGCCCATCAGGGCCCAGCGTCAAAAAGTGCGGGTTGGATCCAACTGGAATGGTTTTGATTACCTGATAGGAGGCGGTGTCAACCACTGCAACAGTTTTGTCACCTTGATTGCTCACATAGGCGAAATTGCCATCCCGAGAAAAAGTCAGGCCGGTAGGACCTTTTCCGACAGCTATCGTACCCACGATGCGGAAGCCGTCGGTATTCACTATTGAGATCGTGTCATCACCAATATTGGCAACCCAAGCAAACCGATTGTCATTGGTGAGTGCAACCACATGGCAGCGGCTTCCGGTATAAATTGAAGCAATCGTTTCCAGTGCTTTGGTGTCAATGACAGAAAGTCGCCCTGAGGCAAGGTTGGTCGCGTATAAGCGCGTTCCATCACGGGATAACGCAAGATCATGGGTCGAGAAATTTTTGGCGTCGACAGCGGCAATCACCTTGAACGTCAGCGCGTCAATCACGGTAACCGAATTAGAGCTCTCATTAGCAACATAAACACGCGGAGGTGTTTTACCCGAAAGTTTTTTTTCAAGTTCGGCGCAGCTTGAAAGCAGGCCAAGTGAGAGCACTATGATTGCAGCACGGACTATCATTTAAAAAAGTTTCATCTTGGTGCAGTGCTTCCGAAATAACGATACATAAAAAAACCCAGGTAACCGTTGCAACATCATGGGACAGGCCACGGCTTCTTCAAGTTGGAGGTAACAAAAAACCGTGGCCTGCCCCCTGTTACTACTCTGTAAAATTGTGTTTTCTACCGTAAATCGATACTTACTTAACCGGCGCCATCAAGTGCTGGTACGGCGTGTCTGGGAACATCACGTAGGGAAGCGAGGTGTCGGGGTCGGCACTCTTTGGATATGTATCGTAGAAGCTGGCGTCGGCGCCGACTATCATCACGTGAGGCCCGGTCTTGATCCAATGATTTTTAGCACTGGGCTTGGTCGCAAAAGGGTCGGTATTGCTGGCGTCCGTTCCGCCGGCAAGCATATACATAAAACCAACTTTCCCTGGGGTGGGGTTCGTGTGCGCGATCCACGCATGGACCCATTCCATGGCGTTCTTATCCATACACATGGGGTCGGGCCCGGGAGTCGCAGGATTGTCCGGCATGCAGGTGAAGCCGTTTGTTCCCTGGCGCAGGGTGCGCATTTTGCCGCCCGCCTCCATGGCCACGATGGTTGCACCCTTCGCAACCTTGGCCGGCGCCGCGGACATCGCGCTTGCGATCATTTTTTTATCGCTGGTCGACGCCTTCGCATCTGCGGCATAGGCATTCGATGTCAATACAGACGATGCTGCGATCACCATCATGCCACTTACAATTTTATTCATTTGGTACATTTAAGTCTCCTTCGGTTGGTTACGGGAAAGCAGGAGCACCTTCCCAATTTTATCAAGCAGTAAATATCAAGTGCTGATGAAACATTTCCCTGTTTGGTGAGCGTCAGGGTAATTAATACTACCTGCCTGAAACGAAAATGGAATAAGCAATTTCCTTATTTTTGATATGGAAGCCTTAAAAATTTTCCGCTTTTCTCCTCAGTTTTGCTACATGGTGAGGCCCTCTTAAGAAGAATGGCAGCATCCACCCGATGAACATCGAACACGATGTCAGCGCGCCACAAACCTGAGTTTTTCGACATATAGACCTGCACGGCCTATCTCATGGAAATAAGTGATCCTCTGGTAGAACTGAACGCCGGGTAGAGCGGAATGCATTTCGTCCTGATATGGCACGTGTGCACGCCAGAAAGGAAAGAGAAGAGCAACGCCGTGGCTTAAGCCCATTGATGTGTACTCGTGGTCAAGATGCTGATTCTCCAGCACCGCTACAACTTTGCCAAGGAAGGGATTGAAAACCAGGCCCGAGACCGGCTCCCCTGTATGCATTTTCTGAGGCTGCAACCAGAAGACCGGTACCTGACGCCAAAATGACCGGGCTGCTCCGGGAACAACTCAGAGACCTGAAGCTGATTGAAGTGTTGTTTGACCGGTTTCACGAGCAACTAGCGACACATGGCTATGTGGCTCGAGCAGGTCAAATGGTAGCCACCACCTTCGTGGAACTATCGCGCCAAATTAGCCACCGGGAAGAAAATGCCCGGATCAAAGAATACTTAAACTTGGTGGAATTTATCGATCTATAGAGATACCCTTAAATTTTCTTGGCAACCAAAATTATTTTATACATCAAGATTTTTAACTCCAAGAGCATTCTGTTCAATAAAGGCACGGCGAGGCTCCACTATATCCCCCATCAAAGTTGTGAAAGTTTCGTCTGCTGTAATCATGTCTTCAATCTGTACGCGCAGCAAGATGCGGTTTTTTATGTCCATAGTGGTTTCCCACAGCTGCTCTGGATTCATTTCTCCTAACCCTTTATAACGCTGAATACTAACTCCACGTTTAGCCTCTTCCAGCAACCATTCGATGGTCTGCTTGAAGTCGGCTACAGGTTTGCGCTGTTCCCCACGCTTGATGTATGCACTTTTGCTCAACAACCCATCTAATGCGTGTGCTGTTTGCTTAAGCTGGGTGTAATCACCGCTTAGCAGAAAGCTCGGCTCAACGTAGCTTATGGAATAATTACCATGCAAATATTTTTCCAACCGCAAACGGTTTTCATCATTAGCTGGATTAATATCTGCTTTCACAATTATTTCTGGGCCACAAACCTGCTGCAGGTTTATCACACTTTGTTTTGCTTGTTCTGCGCTACCCAATTGAATATCTGGCTGCTTGAGCATCGCATGCAGGGCTTCCTTCGCGATAACCCGAGATAAGCGATCTATTATGGCTTCCGCAAGGAAATACTCTTTTGCCAGATACTCGAGTGTTTCAACTTTCAATGCTGGTGAATCTTGGTCTGTATGTAGCTCGGCATTAACAAGGGCTGAACGAAGCATGAATGTTTTCATTTCATGATCATCTTTTAAATAACGTTCTTCCTTGCCTTGTTTGACTTTATATAACGGCGGTTGTGCAATATAAACATGGCCGCGCTCGACCAACTCTGGCATTTGGCGGTAGAAAAACGTTAATAATAAGGTACGTATATGTGAACCATCTACGTCAGCGTCTGTCATGATGATGATACGGTGATAACGCAACTTGTCCGGGTTGTATTCATCCCGGCCAATGCCCGTACCCAAAACCGTGATCAGCGTGGCAATTTCCTGTGATGAAATAATCTTTTCAAAACGTGCTCTCTCAACATTTAAAATTTTACCTTTAAGCGGCAAGATGGCTTGAAACTTACGGTCGCGTCCTTGTTTTGCCGAGCCTCCGGCAGAATCACCCTCAACCAGATATAACTCTGATTGCGCCGGGTCTTTTTCTTGGCAATCGGCTAACTTACCCGGCAACCCCATGCCATCCAACACACCTTTACGACGCGTCAATTCGCGAGCTTTACGTGCAGCTTCCCTAGCACGTGCAGCGTCTACAATTTTCCCAACAATTACTTTAGCGTCATTTGGGTTTTCTAGCAGAAATGCCATTAATTGTTGGCTTACTACCTCTTCGACAACAGGGCGAATTTCAGAAGAAACTAACTTATCCTTCGTTTGCGAAGAAAATTTGGGGTCAGGAAGTTTCACTGACAGTATTGCTGTTAATCCTTCACGCATATCGTCGCCTGTTGTTTCAACTTTGGCTTTTTTAGCAATTTCTTCAGATTCAATGTATTGATTCAAGGTACGAGTCATTGCTGTGCGCATAGCTGTCAAATGCGTGCCGCCATCGCGTTGAGGGATATTATTAGTAAAACACTGCACAGCTTCCTGATAAGAGTCATTCCATTGCATGGCGATTTCGGCTGTTATCCCATCCCTTTCAACCAGCGTATAAAAGATGTTTTTATGAAGCACACTCTTGTTTCTATTCATGTACTCTACAAAACCTTTTACGCCTCCTGTAAATGCAAAAAGTTCTTCTTTACCGTTTCGCTTGTCTATCAAGGAAACTTTTACGCCATTATTTAAGAAAGACAGTTCGCGGAGACGTTTAGCCAAAATATCGAAATGAAATTCGACCAAACCAAAAACTTCCTTACTAGGCAGAAAATGTACTTCTGTGCCGCGTTTATTTGTCTCGCCTATTATCTTAAGCGGTGCAACTGGCTCTCCCAAATAAAATTCCATGAAATGGATTTTACTGTCTCTGTAGATTGTCAGTCGTAACCATTCGGACAGGGCATTCACTACCGAAACTCCCACCCCATGCAAGCCGCCTGAAACCTTATAAGAGTTTCCATCAAACTTACCGCCGGCATGTAACACCGTCATGATTACCTCTGCTG
>JANMWF010000213.1:0-4162 GCA_031393845.1 Nitrosomonadales bacterium
AAATGAAACAGGAAATTTCAGCATTGATGGATGGTGAGCTGTTAGATGACGATGCGGAAGCAGTTCTCGACAAATTGAAGCGCAATCCTGACACACATGAAGAATGGCGAACCTATCATCTGATTAGCGATGTACTGCGCCAGCCCGATCAGGTCCATGTCAATATCAGCTCTGCCGTACGTGAGCGTTTGCAGGCCGAACCCACGATTCTCGCACCACACAGCCGTGTTAGCCATAACGTCCGATGGTTCGCACTTTCTGCCGTTGCATCAGCTATGGCATTAACACTAGTAGCATGGCTATCGGTACAAATTGGGCCTGAGACTGCTCCGCAAATCGCCATGCTACAGTCATCAAATGCTATGCGTTCAGCTAGCTTGCCTGCGAATGGCTTGGACGATTATCTGATGGCACATCAAGAGTTTTCACCTAGCGTAGGTGTGTATGGTATGACTTCCTATGTTCACACAGTGGCACATCAGCAGGCGGATAAGCAGCCATGAAGGCCAGATTTGCGCTGATCATGGTTTTATTTTTTACCACCGTTCTGGCGTTCGCCGATACTGGCAGTCGAGCTGACTTGGATTGGCCAAAAATTATTGCTTTTGCTACGCACCAAACCGATTACAGCGGGACTTTTGTATATCAGCATGACGGCCATATGGAGACCGTGCGCATTACCCACATTTCCGACCAGAGTGGTGAGCATGAGAAGATTGAAAGTCTGGACGGCCCACGTCGTGAGTTCATCCGCAATAACAATGAAGTCTGGTGGTATTTGGGTGACCACAAGGCCATGCAGGTGGAAAGACAATATAGCAGCAAGAGTTTCCCTGCTCTGTTGCCGGAGCAGCTGTCCGCGCTTAACGAGAATTACTTGATTCATACCGCCGAGCAGGCACGCATCGCCGGTTTTGACACTCAGGCCATCGTATTCCAGCCTAAAGATACTCTGCGCTATACTCATAAAATGTGGGCACACAAGGATTCCGGCTTGTTGTTGAAAGCTGTCGTTCTGAACGAACGTAAACAGATGGTGGAGCAATATACTTTTATCCAGTTGAAAATAGGCAGTGACATTGAGCGTACACAGGTGTTGCCGGATCAATCCGCCACTTCCTTGGAGCAACAATCACATTTTGCCACGTCGTCCGAAACCAGCGCTCAGGCTACCATGGGTGACTGGAAGGTAGTTGCCGTGCCCACCGGCTTTAAGAAAATCATGGAAATGCGTCGTCCGTTGCACGGCAATAAGACAGCCGTAATCCATTTTGTATTCTCCGACGGATTGGCCGGCATCTCGGTCTTTATCGAAACACTGGAGAATAATTTTGATAAAAAACTTGGTCTATCCAGCCGAGGGGCGATCCATGTCTACAGTAAAGTAAAGGGCGATTACTTGGTAACGGTGGTTGGCGAAGTGCCTCCACGTACGGTGATGCAGGTCGCCGATTCAGTACGCTATAAGGGGCAGTGAACAAGCAGGGAATTCGCCAGTCTAATTTAATGCCTCTCAGAGCAGCTTTATCCGCTATGCGCCCAAACCATTTTGTTTCCGAAACGCTTGATGCGACGGCAGCAGAAGCACAAAGTTGTTATAACCAAGCGCTGACCAAAGCCCTGAATAAGTTGAAGCCAATTGTGATTTACTCTCATTATTTTAAAACAATGTAACTCGTTAATGAATGAACTGTATGCATGGCAAGTTGAACTTTGGCAACGCTGGATTGGATTGCATGCACGCTTGCCGCATGCAATCTTATTGAAAGGGCCACAAGGAATAGGCAAGTTGGATTTTGCCATGAATCTCGCCCGCTCTTTGCTATGTAAAAAATCACTTGGTAGCAAATTGGCTTGCAAAGATTGCACGTCCTGTCACTGGTTTGAACAAGGTACTCACCCTGATTTTCGTTTACTGCTATCGAGTGCGCAGTCGATCGAAATGCAAGAATCCAATGAAGCTCAAGCATCTTTGATATTGAAGAGTTGGACAAAGAGAATCGCTGATGAAGCACTAGACGAACAACAAAAAAAAGGAAAAAAACCGAGCAAAGAGATTTCTGTTCATCAAGTGCGCTCGCTCTCGAATTTCATCAACATGTCCACACATCAGGGTGGCCATCGTGTAGTGCTGATTCATCCCGCAGAAGCAATGAATGCCAATGCAGCCAATGCATTACTCAAAACACTGGAGGAGCCGCCCGACCGGATGTTGATCATTTTGGTTAGCCATAAACCACAGCAATTGCTACCCACCATCATAAGCCGTTGCCTGACTCTCGCAGCTCCAATGCCATCACTCGAGGCCAGCTCTACCTGGCTGCAACAGCAGAAATATGCCAATCCAGTAGCGATGTTGGCTCGGGCCGGATTTGCCCCTTTACTAGCGGCACGCTTGGCTGAAGAAACTGTAGGTGAAGAGGAGTACAACCTGTTTTTGCAAGAAATCAAACAACCTGACAAGTTCGATGTGTTTGCTTTGGCCGAGCAGTTGCAACGCACAGAACCACTTCATGTCATCCATTGGTTGCAGCAATGGTGCTATGACCTAGGCAGCGTAAAGTTCACAGAAAAAGTTAGATATCACCACCATCTTACTGATTTAATAAAAAATTTATCAAGTAACATTGCCATATTCGATCTGCTGCGTTATCAAAATGAGTTAATAATCGCAAAACGTGAGGCGTTGCATCCTTTGAATCCCAAGCTATTATTTGAATCCATTCTGTTATCTTACCGGCACATGATGTTAGGAGCCGATAGATGACGCTGGATAATCACCAAAAGCGCCATCATATTTATTACGCAATTGCACTTCGAACTTGAATCCGCGCTTGGAAAAGAATAGACAAACCATTGCAATAGTCTCCAGGGCGTCTCTAAAAATTCAAGTTTCTAGGCAAGACAAGGCACGAGTAAAAAATTTGAACGCGGCATATAGTTGATATGTAAGCGATAATTTTTTTCGAATAACGCCGTATTGTGACGAAACGGGGTAAGCAGGCAAGCCGCAAAGCGGCTGCTCGCAAAATTGGATTTTTAGAGGTGCCCTCCAGAGGTTTCTGGTGAGCTATAGATTGGTGGAAGCAGCGGGAATTGAACCCCGCCGTTTGAACAAGCGAACCCGTGTTATTTTACGGTCACATTAATCGTAGTACGCATTTTTTCACCATAAGAAACATGCGCGCCATTAGCGAATTGTAATGTCAGCGTATGTGTTCCTGGAGCTAATTTGATCGTGGTTTCCGTTTGACCTTTACCGAAATGGCGATACTGGTCATTTCCAGCCGGAACTGCTTCTCCGGCATTCACCTGCAGTGCATCTATCAGCAAATGATGGTGCCCGGTATTCTCTGCTACGGTGCCAGCAGGCTTGATCTCCATGCCTTGCACACCCATCACAACTTTAACTTCGTTGCCAACTACTGCGCCATCTTTTGGTTCAACAAAATAAACTCGCTGCTCCGGCGAATTTTTTACATCGTGATCGTTTGCCAATACATTATGGGCGTAGCCGATTGATGAAAACAACATAAACATCGGTAATGCTAGCTTTAATCTCATTATTTTGTCTCCTAAGTTAAGTATATCCAGCGTTGCAATTGTAACCCGTAAATTAATGTTCACAAAAAATACCTGGCACAACTTTAATTGTTACTGAAGGGTCGATGAGATACCATCTTGTCTATTTTTGATTTTTTGATTTTGCATGCCACAGTTGCATGGGAAAAATAGATGCAAGAAACCTCGAAGACGAAGCGCTGCATGAACGCCGCAAGCAAGCAAGATTTGCTATAGTTCAAGTTCAATAAAAACATGAATTTCAGGTTTGTTTTAGTCTGAGTAATTTAAGACAATTGCCTTTAATATTATTCACCAACTGGATGTCTAGTGCAGTGCTTGTGAATTGTCTGAACCATTCGGCTTTTCCTTGGCCGTACTCACGTTCTTCCCACGGAGCGAATGATGAATCTGGGTACGCTGATCACTTTTACCGATGAGCAACGAAACGAATTGGAGCACTTCTGCCGTTGCTCGCATGGGCGCGCCCATGGCCTCAAGCAACATCTGATCGAAACTTTTAAAAATGAAGCACTACACTAGCATGCTGCAATTTGATGTTTTGATTATAGGTAGCGGACTGGCAGGGCTTTCATTGGCA
>JANMWF010000148.1:0-13619 GCA_031393845.1 Nitrosomonadales bacterium
CCTCACCTTCTGGGAGAGGATTGGGGGGCGGGTCATCGGGCCGGTCAAAAAACAGGGCGTAATTGGAGCCGACCGCAACCACCAGCAGCAAACCCACCAGATGCAGAATAATCAGTTGCTGGTCAAATACGGCCAATCCTGCCGTGACGGTGATGACTGCGGCTGCAAGCGGCGCGATGATGCGCAGCACGCGCATGGGCGAGCGGGAAACCCATAGCAGCAACCCGGTAATGGCAAGCAGCCCACCTAGCGACAACAGGATGGCTTCATGTAAGTAGCCTGAATACAGACGATCGGACTCGGCTTTCATATCCACAAACAGCACATTAGGTAAACTCGTAGCACTCAATGCCGCACGAATTCGACCTGCATTGATGCTGACACCCTCAGGTGCGGTAAGCGGTAATAAGGCACTCCAATGGCGGTCTTGCTGGATGAGTAATGCATCCACCGCCATGGCCATTGAGGTCTTTTCAAGATCGGCCGCTTGCAGTAAGGGCTGGCTGCGGGCTGCTGCGACATCGGCAAGAAACGGCGTAAACAGTTGCGCACGCACCGGTAGTCCTTGAACAGCTTGCGCCAGCCGCATTTTCAACACGTCGGGAGATGACAGGCTGGCCTGACGGGCGCGCTGCGTTGCTATGCTGGGAAGATAACGGCTAGGACTTTCAAATCCGGCGAGCTCGCCTTGATCGACTTGCGTTTGCAGAATCGTGGAAACTCGTTCGGAAGACTGTAATACGGATTCCCGGCTCGCGCCGGATACCACCACCAGATAACGCACATCAGGCGCACCCATGTCGGCGCGCAGACTTGCATCCAATTCCACATCGGCTTTTGAAACCGGACTTAATGAGGATATCTTATCATTCCACAAACTGGCACGGTGCTCGACGAGGATGGTACAGGCCACCAGCAGCAGTATCGCGGCCGCCCATCGCAGCGTAGCGGCGCGCTGCACCAAGCGGGATAGGACAAGGCCGATAGTTGATACATCATGAATGCGAAAGTTCGTTGGCAGCAGATGAGGTAAGACGAAGCGGGTCACCATTGCGGCGGCTATCAATCCGGCAATCGAATATAAGCCGAGTTGCGCCAGACCAGGAAAGCCGGATAGTAGTAGCGCAGCAAAGCCGAATATCGAGGTCAACACGCCGAGACGGATGGTGGGCCAGAAGCGCTTGATCCAGTTTTGCTGGTCTGAACCGCTCTTGTCAGATCCACTTTGGTCTGATTGGACAAACAGATAGATTGAATAATCCACCGCCTCGCCGATCAGTGCGGTGCCAAACCCCAAGGTGATGCCATGCACCACCCCAAAGCCCAGACTGACTGCCGCGATGCCTGCCAGCGCGCCGCTAATGACAGGCAAAAATCCCAATGCCAGCGCGGTAAAGGAACGATAAACCAGTAATAACAGCGCCGCGATGAGCACGACGCTGATGAGGGACAGGCGGCTGACCTGACTTTTGATAGTGTCGCGTGAAGTTACCGAAAACACACCGGGCCCGGTCATCACCAATCTAGTGGCAGGGGTTGCGCTGGGTGCCGTATCAAACGCTTGCTGGATGGCTGTCATGGCGCGTTCCTGGGCGTCGGTATCGGAGCCCGAAGCGCGTGTTTGCATCAGCATCAAGGCGCGCGCGCCGTCGCGTGATGCCCATACTCCATCAACCATCTGCGGGCGGGTGCCGCTGTTGATCTGGTCGAGTAATTGCACCAATTCACCAGTCGGGTCTCGGGGTAGTATCGACTTGACCAGCAGCCCGGCAGGCGAGGTGAGCAAGTCGATGCTATCGCTCAAGGCGGTATGCAGGCCGTCTATACTGAAGTGTGCAGGTGTCACTGCGGGGCTTAGCAGGTATCGATTGTTGAACAGAAAAGCACGGTCGCGCTCGGCGCTGACGGGCTCGCCATTATTGACGGTGACAAAGGCAGGGTCAGCACGCAGGCGCTGGGCGATTTGTTTGGAAAGCTTGGCGCGGGTGGCTGAATCGGTACCCTCAATGCCCACCAGAATCAGGCGCGAGGCCATGCCGTCACGTATTTGCTCCAGGAGTAATTGCTGTGCTGGCGTGGGACTACGTGGGAAAAAAGCCGATAAATCAGCGGTGAACTGACTGCGGCTGATGATGATGCCGCAGGCAATGATAAACGCCAGCCACAGGACTATCGCATTTCGACCGGGCCGCGCTGGAGTGGACCTCACGACGTAACCAATTTTTCGATTAACATCAGCGAGCTGTCGCCATCGGGCTGGGTGATTTCGATGCTGCGCACTGTGTCGCGCACACCCGTGATGCGGATGCGCCGCACCACTGCCTGCATTTTTTCATCTGCCGGCAAAAGTTGTAGTGTCCAGCGTTCGGCTGTGCCATCCAGACTCAGTCGGTAATTGCGTTCCAGCGCCTTGCGGTCACCCGCCAGAGTGCCGCGGATGCTGTCAATGAAGGCACCCACTTCCGGGTAATCCTGCAATTGCAGGCGATATTTTTGGTGGCCGCGCTCGATTATCAAGGCTCCGCCATCCACTGTCATGGATTCTGTTTTGGGTTTGAGGGTGCGTTTTCCCAAATGGTCGGGTGCGCTATAGAACAGCTCGCCAGAGGATTCCACCGGCTTGTCGAGCATAGCAATGTATTTCTTTTCGAGAAAGCTGGCGTGGCCGGAACGGATTTGCGCCAGACCGTGCATGAGCTGGTCAATATCCCACTCGGCAGCGTGACTGATGGCGGGCAACAGTATGAGAACCAGTGCAACGAGTATGTGCTGAATGCTGTGCCACGAAAAGACGGGGTAGGGCAGGACCATCATGATTTTGGAGGTATTGAAATGGGTGCGGGCTGCCAAAAATCGAAAAAATTAAACCAGTTGTATGGCGCCTTACGGCAGTATTGATCCAGCAGCGCGGCATAACGGATGATGGCCACATCCAGAGCGGCATCGAGTTGATCGCGTGCAGCAGTAGAAAAATCCGCCAGGATTTCGAAATGGATGGCGTAACGATTACCGCCCAGATACAGCCCAGTCATGAATACCACCGGACGCCGCAGCAATGCGGCCATGCGGAACGGCCCGGTGGGCAAGTTCGCGTTAGCGCCGAGGATTTGTACAGGGTATAAAGTATCATTGCCGGGGGTGCGATCGGCCAGCATGCCAACGACACAGCCTTCATCCAAGCGTTCCCGCACCTTAAGCATGGAATCAATGTACCCCAGTCCAATGATGTCCTGTGCTGCCTCCGGATTAATGGCTGCCAGCATGGTGTTGATTTTTTGTGCATTATCCTGGTGCATGAGCATGGCGACGCGCAAATCCGTGTCTTTCCGGCCAATCGCACGTATCACCTCAAAGCTGCCTAGGTGCGCACCCATCAGGAACAAGCCATTGCCGTCGGCAAGCAAGCGACGCAGCATGTCCTCGCCATGCACTTCAAAATCGAACAAATCAAAGCGACGGTTGACCAGATAGATGCGGTCATGGATGGTAGAGGCAAAGGTGAAAAAATGCTGGTACACATCACGCCAGTGGGCAGGACGACCTAACGCACGCCTGAGATAATTGCTTGAAGAACGACGACTGACCGGTGCAAACAGCAAAAAATAACCGGAGATCAGATACAGCACGCTGCGCGCTACGCGCCGTCCCAGGTGCAGCGAAATCCACGTCATGACGCGTAGCATAAGCATGCTGCCGCGCTCCGAGGTGCGCGCCCACGAGGTATGGCTGGTTGTCGGACGATATGTCATTGAGGCGATCTCATTAAGATACTCCCGCTGGCAATTTTGCGCATACCTGCCTCGATGTCGAAACGTATCGTGCCGTTGGCCAAAATGGTGTGATGGATCACCAGTTCGTTGCCGGGACTTGCCGGGCTTAGAAATTTGACTGAGCTGATCTCGCAGAGATCCAGCGCGAGTCCCGTGGCAGCGGCTATTGAGTGTATCACGGTGTCCAGCAGCATCACACCGGGGAGAATGGGGGTGCCGGGAAAATGTCCGGCAAAGGCGGGATGATCTACCGGAACAGTCCAGTGCGTGGTGCTATTCATGCTGATTTCTGTGTGCTGTGTGTCTGAATCAACGCTTGCAGGGCTGCACGCGGCAGTTTTCCTGTGCAGTTGCGTGGCAGTTCATCAACAAACAGTAGTGGGCGAGGCAGGAAAACCGGGTCAATATGTTCACGTAGCGCCGCCAGTATATGTGGTGCATCCATACCCGGTGCCACTACACATGCGGCAAGCCGCGTAGTGTGATCATGGCCGGTATCATCCGGCATGTAAAAAGCACCATCTATCACGCCGGGAATACTATTGAGCAGGTGGCAGAGACTCGCCAGCGAATGCCGTTTGCCTGCGATATTGACTAGATCTGCGATGCGTCCGTGCAGTAAAAAATACTCGTCTGTAATAGGTTCAATCACGTCGCTCATGGCGGTCAATGTTTCAATGTGACCGCCGCTAGCGCGCACGGAATCACCCTCCACGATTAATTTTATCCCGGGGAATAGCTGCCATTCTGCGGTTTGCGTGGGGCGGCGAGTAGCAATCTGGCCCGTTTCGGTACTGCCATAAATTTCCATTAGCGGAGCATTGCAGCGTGTTTCAATGTCCTGTGCGAGTTGGGCAGACAGCGGCGCAGTAGCGGAGACCACCTGTGTGATCTCTGGCAGCACCAGCCCCGCATCCAGCAAGGCGCGTAAATGCACGGGCGAGGACACCAACACTCGGGGCGTGGGAACAGCCGCCAGTGCCTGGCAAATGTCGGCCGGATAAAACGGCTGCGCATGGCTGAGTGCATTGCTACTGAGCCATGCCATCAGTACCGTGGTTTCAAACCCGTACATGTGTTGCGGCGGTACCGTGGCAATCAGGGTGCAGGGTGTTGTGGTATTCAGTAGCCCCAGACGCATTGCCTCAGCCTGCACACTGCTGGTCAGCGCACCCCATGTTTTGGGATGTGGTTGCGGAGTGCCGGTCGAGCCTGAAGTAAATACTATCGCGATGCGCTGCTTGCTATCAATTTGCGGAATTGCAAAAGCATCCTGTTGAATAACGCTCATGGTCGGGTATTGCAGTTGGGGCATATCCACTGTGCATCGGTTGCTATCAGTCAAGCAAAACACATTCGGTGCAAACGCTTTAATTTGGCGCACCATTTCCGGTGTGTGGGTAGACGGCAGCAGGCTAACTTTGTTGGCCACAATGGCGGCCGCCAGACCCACGCTAAAACGGTAACGATCGCTGCACATATTGAGCAGGTGACGCTCTTCTGGAAACTGGGCAACAAGCTGCCTGACCTCGACCAGGAACTGGCGCAACGTGACGGCGCCATCGGCACGCCAGGCGATGATGCTGTCCGGGGAGACGTGTGATACCAGCGGCAATAAAGACATGTTAAGGCTGAATAACTAGCGTGAACGCGCCGAGGTGTTCCTGAACGCTCGTACCGCATCAAGGATGTGCGCATGCCGCATATCTGATAGTACACATCTGCGTACCAGATATTCGACAATGAACATTAACACGATCAAAGGCAGCGTCAGAAAATTGGCAAAAACTGACCAAGTGGTCAACGGTGCCAGAAAAAAGAGCAAGGTGGAAGCCAACGTCATCGCGGCAAAAAATAAGGTCCAGGTGATCGTAACCTGACGTGCGTAAATTTCATGCCGCGGCGTCAATGGTGCATGCACCGCCTCTGCGAAGCGAGTGCAGAGCGGTTGTCGCCCAGCGATCAAAGTACGACCAAAAGTCATGAACAGTATTAGCTGCATACCCGCATTTTGTAGCCAGTAAACCAGCCCAAAATTGTGCTCAAGCGTCGACCATCCAGCCCACAGCGCAACACAGAACAGTATGAGCGCTAGTACACCCAGCATGATGAAGCGCCGAGGTAAACGTCGGGCCAGCACAAATACAATCAACAGCACGGGCGCAATGGCCACCAACGCGCCCAAGTTGCCGCTGTGCATAGATTCATTGGTGTAATGCGCCAGTAGCGGATAGCCGATCACCAGCGCAGCGATACCCAGCCAGCTCACAATGCGGAATGCCATTAGCAAGTTCTCTGTGCTGCGATATAGTCGGAGAGGCTGCGCAACGAGCTGAAAATGTGCTGACTGTCTGCATTGTCGGTACGCAGTTGCAGACCATAATGCTTGGAGACTAGCAATGCGACTTCCAGCACATCAATGGAGTCAAGACCCAACCCATCTCCATACAGCGGAGCGTCAGGGATGATTTGATCTGCTGTGACCTCGATGTTTAGTCCCACGATCATCAATTCAGCAACTTCACGTTGCAAATCTGCAGTACTAAAGGCAGTCGGTTTTTGATTATCTTGCATAGTGTTTAAGAGGTGCATTGTGTCAGAAGCAGTAAAGCGACAAGCAGTTTATCAAACGTGTATTTTACTATTCTCGGATACATCCGTAGCGCCATATTTCGCTTTGCCATATTCGGAGAGCGAAGTGTTTCTTCGGCGCGATTTGCGGCACTGGGCCGATTACTTCTAACATTGGGATATTGATCTGCCCCCAATCGTAGTGCCAAGGGAGCTCTTTGCTTAGCAATGTTCGGTTTAAGTATCCGATCTCCGTTACTTCGTTGGGTAGCATTCCGAAAGCGTGCTGCAAACTCTGCTGGAGTCTGGCTTAAAGTAATAAAAATGCCGTCTATTAGTGTACATTAAATTTGCCTTTTCTGGCGCAAAATAAAATCAAAAAATTATAGAAGTCCAGCCCTTTTTTTAGGATATTTTCGCGTTAATTATTGATGGCGCATCACTGCTGTCCGGTTAAACTGCGAATTGATTTAGTCTACAAAATAGATTGAGATTATTTAAGACAGACTGAAATATCCTAATACAATAAATGCAAGATAACTACATTGAAAGCAAATGAATAATGACGATATTTGATACGTTGTGATTTTGTACGAAGTTAAGTGGACGTCGTTACAGCTTCCGCCATAGCTTAAAAAAATCTACCGCTTCGCTTAAATCCCGCGTGCGCTTGAATGGCGGTAAGCTCTGCCATATGCGCTTGCCGTAGGATTTCGCTATCAAACGCGGGTCGCAGATCATCAGCACGCCGCGATCGGTCTCATCTCGGATCAAGCGTCCCGCTCCTTGCTTAAGATTAATGACCGTGCGGGGCAATTGATATTCCATGAAGGCGTTACGTCCCTGGCTGGTTATTTGCGCAAGGCGTGCCGCCAGCACCGGGTCATCTGGCGGAGCGAACGGTAGTTTGTCTATTACCACTAGCGAAAGAGCCTCGCCGCGTACATCCACCCCTTCCCAAAACGACTGACTGCCCAACAGTATGGCGTTGCCGTGTTCGCGGAAGCGGCTCAACAGCTCGTTACGCGAACCTTCGCCTTGCAACATCAACGGATAGTCAAGTTTCTTGCGATCGAATTCAGCCGTTAAAATTTCATGTGCGCGTTGCATGGCGCGCAGGCTGGTGAACAGTAAAAACGCACGTCCTTTGCTGGCCTCGATCAACGGCAGAGCCGCCATCACCACTGCTTCGGTATAGCCAGGATTGTTCGGATCGAGCATATTTTTGGGCACATATAGCAACGCCTGCTCAGGGTAATTGAAAGGGCTGTCCCAGTAGGCGGTTTGAGCCTCAAGCAACCCCATTTCGGATTGATAGTGAGAGAAATCCTGCTTCACTGTAATCGTGGCTGACGTGAAAATCCATGCACGCGGGTGGCCATTAATTTGCTTGGAAAATATTTCCGCGATGGACAACGGCGTGGTGTTGAGTTGCACGGATTGATGAAATATTTCCAGCCAGCGCACCATATCTACTTGCTCTTTGTCCTGCCATTGTAAAATTTTTTGCGCCGTCACCCGCCCTCGTTGCCAGTAACTTTCCAGTCCCTCGCTGCGCTCTGCTTGCTTTTCCAGCAGACTGTTAACCTGCTTGAGCTTTTCGTTCAGCACGGCCATGGCATCCGTCCAGCCGGATAAGTCTTCAATAGCGATGGCAGTCATGCGCCCCTCGCTCTGTTTGAACACCAGGCGCAAGTCACGCGCGGCTTTGTCCAGCGAGTCGGTGGCGGTGGGAAGCGCGGCAAAATCATTAGCCGAAATTGCCGCCTCCAGCCGCACATCTCGTGCCAGTTCGATGATTTGTGAAGTCGAAATACTTTCGCCAAAAAACAAACTGGCGGTCTCAGGTAATTGGTGCGCTTCGTCGAAAATAACCGTATTGCAGGCGGGCAGCAGTTCCGCCAAACCTTCGTCGCGCAGCATCAAATCGGCGAAAAACAAATGGTGGTTCACCACCACCACATCGGCCCGCATTGCCTCTTTGCGCGCCTTAAGTACAAAGCAATCTTTATGATGCGGGCACTCTTGCCCCAGGCAGTTATCGCGTGTTGAAGTTACCTGCATCCAGATAAGTGCATTCTCTGGCACATCGCTTACTCCACTCTTGTCGCCGGACTGGGTAATTTTTGCGTACTTCACAATCTTGGCTAGATGGCGCGCATCCTCGCGCGTGGTAAAGCGGCCATCAGACTGCGTGCGTTCGAGGTGATAATGGCACAGGTAATTGGAACGGCCCTTGAGCAATGCTATCGTAACCGGTACTTTGAGCGCGTCTCGCACCGTGGGCAAATCGCGCTGGAACAGTTGGTCTTGCAAATTTTTTGTGCCGGTGGAAATAATTACCTTGCCGCCTGCAAGGAGGGCAGGGACGAGATAAGCAAAAGTCTTGCCTGTTCCTGTGCCTGCCTCTGCGATAAGCTGTCCATTTGCGGTTATTGCCTGTGCGATGGCTTGCGCCATTTCCACCTGCTGTGGACGTGCGCGAAAATTGGGAATGTGCTCGGCCAGCGCACCATTAGGCGAAAACAGAAATGCGATTTTTTTATCTATCATTGTTAAAACAGTAGTCCAACGAACCAAGCAGCGAATTGATTTGCATGGTATCACTGCATGAAAGCAACAGGTGACGGATAACCAGGACATGTCTGTTTCCGTTGCTGTGAATGAATGAATCAAATGTCCCTGGTGATTTCCTGTAGTCTGATTCCGGAAACGGTAGCGCCGATATGGTTTGTACCAGAACCCTTTACATTTTGAACGGCTATTACCGTTTAGTGAGAAGGTACGGAACTTCTTCCGCCTTCGCTACTCATAACTGCTACAATCTGCTTAGTTTTGTAGCAGAATCATATCGAAACCGGGGGCGACTTGGCTTCGACGTGGGTTGCAAAGCAGCGTAGGGCATACCGAGGACCCGCAACCTCGTAAATCAGCTGGAAAACCAATAGTCGCAAACGACGAAAAGTACGCTTTAGCCGCGTAAGCGGTTAGACCTCACACCCTGCTGTCCGTGGAGGGGCTCAAGACCGCAAGGCCGCGATGAGTGAGGTCATTTACACGGAATCGTGTCATGCAGGGTTACTTTGTATGGCATTAAATTTAGGTAACTCGTTCGGTAGCAGCCTGTCGGTTGGCGTCTACCGGATAAAACTAAATAACTTGACTAAGTATGTAGAGCTGCCTGTAGAGTGCTTGCGGACGCGGGTTCAATTCCCGCCGCCTCCACCAATCTAAAGGTCTTCAGAAACCACCGGAGACCATTACAGCCAATCCTTATAATAGGGGTTGGCTGTTTCTTTTTCAAAAGCTCATTTAGTCCTGAATGGCCTGAGCTTTGACGTATTTACAAAGTCTCAGCATCGCACTGAAAATCAGTTTCTGGATGGGATCGCCAACCTTAATTCCATGGATAGTTTGAATACAATAATGTCCGAAACAGACCGAATCAGTCGATTTGACTCGATTCGTCAAATTATTGCTGTTCAGGCGAAAAACAACCCTTCTCAATACTGCCGACTCATTTATCATACTGCCCTTGTCACACCGAAGTTCAAGCTAATGCACAGCTAACACCTTATCCACTAACCCCGCCGAGATCACTATTTTCCCTGTTAACGCGCATGCAATATGATGCGCGTTTTTTCATTTTTATTATGTCCTGTTTTTTCACAAGCACCGGCGTGTTCCTGCTGCTAGTGCCTGCTGCCGTGAACCAAAATTTAGAGCACCCAGAAGATATACGGTCGTGGCTATCGAGCTGATCGTAGCCGTGATGCGCTTTGGGCAGGAGCTATATATAGCCTGAGTGCTGCCTGAACACACTTCACTTTTCTCGGTTAGGTCGAATCTCGCTCGCCAACGAAATCTTTCGCTCAATACTTTCAATAACTTAACAGCACTACCTATGTTCATCGGGAAAAGGTGGTATTGCAAGGCGTCATAATATTGTAATAAATGTCGACTACCATTCACAAATGTTATATTTTTTATAGTCAATAAAGCAAAGATTTTTAACAGCCGTAGTTCAAAGGTACAAAGGGGAAATGATGATCTCACAAGATATATCGTGCGCATCGCCCGCCAGTGACGCTCCGGAAATACCCTTGGCAACCTTAACGAACTTTTCAGAAAATGACACCATTTTGTACGCCAAACAGCGAACAACAAATAATGAAATTACGTTCGCAAAATCTTCTGCAAAAGAAAGACTGATATCTTCTTTGAAAAATGACGGCAACGAAATGATGCTGGCACAACTGAATGAGATCATCAACAAGCGTTTGTTGAATGCGATTTTCCAGCCGATCATACATCTTCAAAGCGGTGAAATTATTGGCTATGAAGGCCTGATTCGTGGCCCATCTGACAGTCCAATGCATTCGCCTCTAAGTCTGTTCAAGGTGGCATGGGCGAACAATCTGACCGTAGTAGTTGAACATTTGTGCCGTCGCGTGGTACTGGAGCGGTTTGCGGAATTAGGTCTGCCGGGAAAGCTATTCCTCAATGTCAGTCCGGAAAGCCTGCTTCAAAGAGATGCGAAACATGGCGAAACGCTCGACTACATTCACGAGGTTGGCATCAATCCGGGAAACGTGATTATTGAGCTGACCGAGAGCCAGCCAACCTACGATTATAATTTGCTACTCGAAGCAGTCATGCATTACCGGAACATGGGCTTCCAGATTGCTATTGACGATCTGGACGAAGGATTTTCCAGTCTGCGGCTGTGGTCCGAACTACGGCCAGAATATGTCAAGATTGACATGCACTTTATCCAGGGGATCAATCGCGATTCCACCAAGCTCCAGTTCGTGCGTTCTATCCAGGAAATCGCAGAACAATCCGGCACGATCGTGATCGCCGAAGGGATAGAGACACAGGCAGAATTGCTCCTGATCCGCGACCTGGGCGTTGCCTGCGGGCAAGGTTATCACATTGCCCGCTCCCACAGCATCCCTGCCACCACTCTATCTGCGGAAGTGGCGAAGGCACTGATTCGTAACGGCGTTGCGGTCTATCCACAAAAAAACGGACTCCAGCAAAACATTGCGACTGTTCAAAAACTGTTGCGTAAAGTGCCCACCGTCACATCCGACATCCTCAACAACGAGGTCTATGAACTCTTTTTGAACGAATCGGATCTACAAATCATCCCGGTGGTTGACAATGGCAAGCCGCTTGGTCTGATTAACCGGATCAATATGATTGAACATTTCGCCCGACCCTATGAGCGCGAGCTATTTGGCAAAAAATCCTGCACCTTTTTCATGAATGCCGATCCGCTATTGACGGAAAAGGACACATGCTTGCAGGATTTGAGCCGCCTCATTACGGATGGGGATCCCCGCCACCTGATCAATGGCTACGTCATCATGGATCAGGGGAAATGTCTTGGCATGGGTACCGGACACGACCTGATGCGCGAGATCACACAAATACAGATCAATGCAGCGCGCTATGCCAACCCGCTTACGCAGCTTCCCGGCAATGTGCCAATCAATGAACATATAGATCGCTTGCTGCAAAATGACACACGGTTTTGCGCGTGCTTCTGCGATCTGGACTATTTCAAGCCATATAATGATGTACATGGCTATCGCAAGGGTGATGACGTAATTCAGATGACGGGCAAGATTCTCAGCGATCACTGTGATCCCGACCGTGATTTTATTGGCCATATTGAAGGGGATGACTTCATAGTGCTGTTCCAGAGCGAGAACTGGGAAGAACGCTGTCGCACGATACTGGTCGACTTCGAGTCAGCGATCCAGCACTATTATAGTATCGAGGATCAGGATCGTGACGGTTATGTCAGCGAAGACCGGCAGGGGAGAAAAATATTCTATTCGTTGATCAGCCTGTCGCTCGGCGTGGTCAAGGTCTGTCCGGGACAGTACTATTCACACCACCAGATTGCCACAGCAGCAGCCGATGCGAAGAAGCAGGCAAAGAAAATAAATGGCAACAGCCTGTTCATCGACCGTCGCAATGATCCTAATAATGGAGATCACAAGTCCAATTGATTGCAATATATTATTTTTGAAATAAATTAAGTTTGATGGACGTCAATTGTGTGAGGGCTAAGCGCAAGTGGGAAATGACCGTGACAGAAGTGGCAAAAACATCGGAGTGAGCATCAAGGACGGGTGAATGGTCCTGTCGCATTAACTAAAATTCTCAAAATTGACTGCGACAGATTCAGGAAGTCTTTTGATCTAACTGAATTTCATGTGCAGTCTGGTAACTATAAATGAACCGTACAGCAGGTAAAGATTTTCGCTCGCAGCATTTTATTAATCGTGAGCTAGGTCAGCTTGAGTTCAACCAGCGCGTGTTGGCGCAAGCAGAAAATGCCAGCATCCCGATTCTGGAACGTCTGAAATACCTATGTATTGTCAGCAGCAATCTGGATGAGTTTTTTGAAATCCGTGTTGCCGGGTTGAAGGAACAAATTAATCTTAAAAGTGTTGCCCCCGGGCCAGACGGCATGGATGCGCGCCAGACACTTACGCGAGTAAGGGAACAGGCACATCGTCTCATCGAGCGACAATATCGCATCCTGAACAGTGACATTCTTCCTGTACTGGATATGCATGGTATCCGTTTCCTGCGCCGCACTAGCTGGAATGATGCTCAACGCGCCTGGATTAAAAACTTCTTTTTGTGTGAAGTGATGCCGGTTCTTACCCCAATCGGCCTCGACCCATCGCACCCTTTTCCTCGTGTACTTAATAAAAGTTTGAATTTTGCTGTCGAGCTGGTAGGCAAAGATGCCTTTGGGCGCAATTCTGCCAAGGCTATTGTGCAGGCGCCACGCGTGTTGCCGCGCACCATCTTATTGCCGTCTGAAATTAGCGGATGTGCGCATGGCTTTGTATTTCTTTCATCTATTTTGCATGCTCATGTCGGCGAGCTGTTCGGCGGAATGGAAGTATTGAGTTGCCACCAGTTCCGGGTTACGCGCAACAGCGATCTGTTTGTGGACGAGGAAGAAGTGAAAAATTTACGCATCAGCTTGCAGGGTGAATTGCCGCAGCGGCACTTCGGCAATGCTGTGCGCCTGGAAGTGACAGACAATTGCTCGCCCCAGGTAGCCACGTATTTATTGCAGCAATTCGGGCTGGGACAAGATGACCTATATCGCGTAGATGGCCCGGTAAATTTGGTACGCTTGATGGGTATCCCCGACCAGGTAGCACGTGATGACCTGAAATTCCCTGTTTTTACGCCTGGCATCCCCAGCGACTTGCGAAAGAAGGGGGCGGATATGTTCAAAGT
>JANMWF010000253.1:0-7735 GCA_031393845.1 Nitrosomonadales bacterium
GATTGCGAAAATCGTATCAAGGAACTCAAAGGGCACCTCTAAAAATTCAATTTTGCGAGCAGCCGCTTTGCGGCTTGTCAGCTTACCCCGTTTCATCCAAATTCGGCGTTACTTTAATACCTTTCGCAATTGTTTCTCAGATATAGATTCCTTTATGAGCAGGAATGATAATCGGATTGTCCCCTGCCTGAAAAATGAATAGTCCCACAAAGAAACTAAGAGTTGTAATGAAGATGCTCGCAAAAAATGCCGTCCAAAATCCCGATACCTTAAAGCCCGGAACAAGAGATGACACAAGAAGCATCATCAGCGCATTGATAACCAGCAGAAATAAACCAAAAGTGATAAGTGTTAACGGTATGGTAAGCAATATGACGATAGGTCTAATGACCGCATTGGCGAAACCCAGCAGCAGCGCCGATACAAACAAAGATTGTTTATTTGAAAAAGAAATGCCGTGGAATATGAGGCTCGCAACCAATAGCGAAAGCGCAGTTATGCCCCAGTGAGCTAAAAATTCAATTATGTTATTCATCATAATAGGGGTATCAACTCCGTTTCATCATTCCTTGTATTGCTCATTTTGAGTTGGCGCATTTAAACCTGTTCCGATTCTATTTTTTGCATTGATTGCAGCTGTTAATTTTTGCAGGTAAATTCCCCGCCGCTTTCGACGCATAGATAACATTGCAAGGTGAACTCAACTCTGAAGTGCAACTTTTGTAAGTTAATTTAGGTGGCGAGCTGCGTTAATATCGGAACCACTTAAACGACCAAGTAAAAGGAGCACAGATAAAGCAATATAACCAACTCACCAGCGGGCAACGATACCAGATTGACGGGCTAAAACAAGCTGGTTTGAATCAAACCGAAATTGCCAAAAAAATGGATGTAGACAAGGGTACGATTTCACGTGAGTTCAATCGTAACGAGGACAAACGCGGCTGGCGACCACAACAGGCGCAGTCATTCCGAGATGAGCGCCGGCCAACCTGTATGAATGGCAAGTGCTTCTCATCGGATGAATGGGCGGAAGTCGAGCGTATGTATATTTTGTTTTTAATCAATGATTTGACTTAATTTATACATATTCAAGTTGGATTTTCCATCAATATAATCAGTTTTTACCAAGATAAATAAAATTGTTCACTTTATGGATGGGAACTAACTAATTAATTTTGTGACTGTTTAAAAATGGAGGGATCAAGCTGATGTCGCTGTAGTAATTTATAGAATTCGGTTCGGTTGCGTTTGGCTAAACCCGCAGCTTTGGTCACATTACCTACCGTAATTTTTAGCACACGTACCAGATAATCTCTTTCGAAATGCCTGCGCGCATCTTCGAACGAAACTAACACTTCTTCTTCTTCTTTTTGCATGGCATCGTATACCAGAACGGGAGAAATGAGTGGAGCAGTGCTTAAGACAACGCATTGCTCGACAATATTCATCAGTTGCCGCACGTTACCAGGCCAAGAGGCGCGTACCAGCATTTCCATTGCGTCTGGAGAAAATCCATTAATCTCTTTATCGTATTTTGCGCAAAGCAAGCTGAGAAAATGGTTTGCCAGCATAGGAATATCTTCTCGCCGTTGTGACAATGCTGGGATTGTTAGCGCTACAACTTTTAGTCGATAATAAAGATCTTCGCGAAAGCTGCCTGTACCGATTTCAGCCAGAAGATCGCGGTGGGTAGCAGAAATAATGCGTACATCCATCGGAATTGTCTGCACTGATCCTACAGGGCGTACTTGTCTTTCTTGGAGAACTCGTAATAATTTGACCTGGAGTGGAAGCGGCATATCTCCAATTTCATCAAGAAGAAGTGTGCCTCCCTCTGCCAATTGAAACAAGCCCTTGTGATCTCGAATGGCGCCGGTAAAGGCTCCTTTGACATGCCCAAATAATTCTGACTCCAATAACTGTTCGGGAATGGCAGCACAATTGACGGCTACAAACGGCCGATGACGGCGCTTGGATGCATCGTGAATGGCATGGGCAAACAATTCCTTGCCGGCGCCGCTTTCTCCGTAAATAAGCACGCTAGCATCGCCTTTTGCTACAAGTTCTGCTTTCGTGAGGATATCCTCCATCATGGCGCTTTGGGTAATGATATCTTTGCGCCAAGGTGCTTGAGATTTTTCTTTTTGGAGCGCAGTACCAGGTACCAGTCTAAGAGCCTGAACAACCTGGGCCAGCAGAATTTTACTATCGAAAGGTTTGGTCAGATAGCCAAATACACCTCGCTGCGTTGCAGCAACGGCATCAGGTATTGTGCCATGTGCCGTTAGGATGATTACGGGCAAAGTAGGTATAGTGCGGTGAATATGTTCGAACAATTTCATTCCATCCATGCCGCTCATTTGCATATCGCTAATAACCAGTTGCGGGCGCGACACGTCCAAGTAATTAAGGGCTATCTCGGCGCTTTGTGCCAATTCCGTCTTATATCCAGCGGCCGTCAAACGAATGGAAAGCAGTTCTAGCAGGTCGGTATCATCATCGACTATAAGAATTTTTGGATTAGACTCAGTCATTTTTTGTATTGTACTCAAGGCTTATCCCTGAGGATGAGATTTCTTTCCATGCTCTTGATGTCATCAATCTGATTTTTTAAAACCTCAGAGTGTTTTTGCTCTTCTTTCAACTTTTGCGATAGTTCATTCACACTACTGTTAATACGCTGTTGTTCAGCAAGTAGCGCTGACAATAAATATTTGAAGCTACGCATGCTGGTCGACAATTTCGCATCCTTCGGCCATTCATTGAGCAGATTAAGTGCGGCGCCAGTATCGCGAAAGGATGTATTGGGCAATACAAGGAGCAATGCCAATTCTGCTCGAGCACTATCGCTCCTGGCCAATATTAAATTTAGTTTCGCTTTATCATGTTCTTTAACCAGTTCTGTTACGGGCAATTTTCGGATGTAATCGTAATGTTGCATTAATACTTCCAGTTGGCTGGGTAAGATAGCAAGAGGTTGAGGTGGCAACATTACTATAGGTGGCTGTTTCGCTAGTATGGTTGAACAGGCATTCAGGGCGAACAATATCATTGTTAGAAGAACCCCTGATTTTTTGGGGATAATACTCATGAGCAACTTTCTGGATCATGGATGGGCAAGGTAAGGCGGAAATGGGTGCCTGCCTTAGTTGGTTGCACTAGATCAATATTTCGACCATTAGCGAGAGCGTATTCACTATCGCTTCGCCGTTCAGAAGAGCGGTTTGCTTTGAGCTCAATATTGCCACCGTGAGCAAGTGCGTATTCACGCGCAATGGACAGTCCCAATCCCGTTCCCTTTACATGGCTTTCAGACATTCTTCGCCCCTGATAAAAAGGCTCAAATACTTTGTCCTGGTCAATTTCGTCTATGCCTGGACCGGCGTCCATTATGTCCAGTTGTGCCGAATCGTCAACCTTGTTTGTCCATATTTTAATGCGACCACCGGGCGGGGAAAATTTCACGGCATTTGATAAAAGGTTATCAATAATGATTCTGATTTTTTGTTCGTCACATTCGATAATCAATTCCGTGCAAGCGAGATCGATTTTCAGGTTTTTATTCATAATGGCGAGGTTCTGATCTTGCAATACGACACTCAAAATGCCCGCCAAATTCGCTTGATGTTTCATAAGTGCAGATTTCTCGGTCTGCAGCGCGCTGTAATTTAATAAATCTTCAATGCGTTTTTGCAGTTGTATGCTGTTGCTATGGAGGATATTTGCGATCTGCTGTTGTTTTACGGTCAGTACACCAACTACTCCTTCTGCAAGCAAGTCCGCGCCTTCGCGCATTGATGTGAGGGGTGTTTTGAGTTCGTGAGAAACGTGTCGAAGAAATTTAGTTTTTTGCTCTTCCAGTTTAAGCAAGCGCCGACGCATCCAATCAAGGCGTTCGCCAAGGTACATTAAATCCTGTGGGCCATCGACACGTACTGTTTTTGATAACTCACCCTGTCCCATGTTTCGGATAGCTTCATCAATTTGACGAATTGGACGTGTAATTAACACAGAGAATCCAAGTGCCAGAAAAATCGCGAACGGGATCAAAGCAAACAACTCCCAAACCATAACGGTGTGTGCATGCCCCGCCATATTCTGCATTTCATCCACCTCTAGCTCTATCAATGCATAACCGACAGCAGAAAAGCTGCGCGCCGAATCCAGCAGCGGCGCAAAGCTTTGAACCAACTCGCGTAGATTTTTTGGATCTTGACTCGCAGTTGATACCATCTGAAAAATCGCGACTTCTAGCGATTGCAGCTGCTCTAACATCTGCTTCTGCTCTGTATGTAATGAGAGTTGGAAAAGGTTTGCGGCTGTTTTTCTAAATTTCGTATGTGCTTGAAAATATCCTTCTAGCAAGGATTCATCACCAAGAATAAGCGTCTGTCGCACGCTTCGTTCCATTAAATTAATTTCATTTGTTAAAGTATGGCTGGCCAGCGTGATTTGCACTGCCTGATATACAGCCTTACGACTTTGGTCTGCCAAGCGGTCGATGGATACCGCACTATTAATAAGCGCAACTATGAGCGGCAGACCAACAAGTGTAAATCCGAGCAGAATCAGCTTCAGGAAAGATTTTGGATTGTGCCGAAATCGTCCTAAAGCGGTGGTAGCAAGCCCACCCTCTGTTCCTGCAGTATCAGCGGTTATAAATAAACCCATTATTTATTTGGTACAATTTTATGATGATATAAACGTATGGTCGAATTTCAGCTAGAGAAACGGTTAGTGCATCAAATTTCAGGTAACCCATTTTCCAATGTTATTATTCCTGCCATCTTTATATGCAAATTCAAGAACAAGAAAGAGCCAACCTCATAATGTTTTGCATCTAGATGTTGTACCGAGCAAAATAATCGGCTACTCTAGCCTTAAATTGTATTGAGTCGCAATAACTATTTGGATTGATTTAATTCAGGATTCGCGCATCGTGTAGAGCGTCGGCAAGTTGGTGCACTGACATAGCGTAGAAGATGTTGTTGTTGTAAAGCATAATGACTTGAAAATTTTTGAATGCCAGCCAAAATTCCTTGCCATCGGGTACAGTAAAATCCAGCAGCCAAGCAGATTTAAGGTCTGCGGTTTGTGCCACTGGAATCACTCCCATCTCAGCCCAAGCTGCCATGCTGTGCGTTTCTTTTATGTTTAATTCAGTCTTTTCGTTTAACTTGACACGAGCCGCCACAGGTTCGCCATTCTGCCAGCCATATTGCTTGAAATAATTTGCTACGCTACCGATGGAGTCCTCCGGGTCATTGAATAAATTAACTGCTCCATCGTTGTTAAAATCCACTGCATGTTTTCGGTAACTGCTCGGCATAAATTGCGGAATGCCCAATGCACCTGCATAGGAACCTTGTATTTTGAATGGTTCGAATTTTTGTTCGCGTGCCAGTAGCAGGTATTGCTCCAATTCGTTGCGGAAAAAATCAGCACGACGCGGATAGTCGAAGGCTAAGGTAGTAAGTGTATCCAATATATTGAACTTGCCTGTGTTGCGGCCGTAATTTGTTTCCACACCTATCACCGCGACGATCATTTCCTGTGGCACACCGTATTCCTTTTCCGCACGTTGCAATGCGTTTAAATGGTTTTGCCAAAACTTTAGTCCATCGCTTATGTGCTTATTATTGGTAAAAGTGGCCCGGTATTGTGGCCAAGGTTTGATAGTGGTTGGTGCGGAAATGGCATTGATTACCGCTTGGCGGTATTGCGCGCGCTGAAACATCTGCTCCAGCTCGTCACGCTTGAACTGGTGCTTTATCACCATTTCGTCAATGAATCTGGGGATGCCGGGCAGCTCCATCGCGCCCACGCTTGGAATAGAAAGTAGTAGCAGAGCGGAAAGTAGCCAAGTCATCATATCGTTTGTATTCTACCCTGTTTGTAATATTGAGGCCGACTGGAGATAGTGGAGTCCAACAAACAAAGGGCTGAGTTAAACCGGACAAATCAAGTACCACAAGTCCAGACAGTTTATTTGGTGGCTACATGTTTGTATACGACATAACTATATTTTACCCTCGACAAACAGATGCACCACTGTTAAATTTCACTCCTCGATTGCACTGGATTAGAGAATTGTATTTTTATGGAAAAACCAACACAGCATCACCGTCTTCTCATTCTTGGCTCAGGTCCCGCCGGCTATACCGCCGCTGTGTATGCTGCGCGTGCCAACCTTAAGCCCGTTCTGATCACCGGCATGGCGCAGGGCGGCCAGTTGATGACCACTACCGATGTGGACAACTGGCCTGCCGATGTGATGGGTGTGCAAGGCCCTGAACTGATGACACGCTTCCAGCAACATGCGGAACGTTTCGACACGCAGATTATTTTTGACCACATTCATACCGTCAAGCTGCAACAGAAACCTTTTACTTTAATTGGCGATGCTGGTAGTTACACTTGCGATGCACTTATTATCGCCACTGGTGCTTCGGCACAGTATCTGGGTTTGCCCTCTGAAACAAAATTCATGGGTAAGGGTGTGTCTGCTTGCGCCACCTGTGACGGTTTCTTTTATCGGGGGCAGGATGTGGCAGTAATAGGGGGCGGTAACACTGCAGTGGAAGAAGCGCTGTATCTGTCTAATATTGCGCGCCACGTCACGCTCGTACACAGACGCGATAGCTTCCGTGCTGAACGCATCACAATGGATCACTTGATGAAGCAGGTTGGGCAAGGCAAAATTTCGCTACAATTGCATCAAGTTGTAGACGAAGTATTAGGGGACGACAGTGGCGTGACTGGTGTGCGTCTCAAACATATGCAAACCGGTAACAAGCAAGACATCTTGCTGACCGGTGTATTCATCGCTATCGGCCATAAACCTAATACTGACATTTTCACTGGTCAGTTGGAAATGGAAAACGGCTACATAATTACGCGCGGTGGGCTAAATGGAAATGCTACAGCTACTAGCATTTCCGGAGTATTTGCAGCGGGTGATGTACAGGATCATATTTACCGTCAAGCGGTAACCAGCGCCGCTACTGGATGCATGGCTGCGTTGGATGCGGATAAATATTTAAGCGCACAGAGTACATTGAAGGAGCAATGAAGAAAAAGAAGGTTCAGCCTGCGCCTGTTAATTCTGACTTATTTCAGCAGGCACTGGACGGTGTTATCCCATTGCCGCCATCCAATCGTATTCCCTTGGCTCAACCATTACGCCGCGCACCGCCACGTAGCACTGCAATTTCTACTAACTTAATTGAGGACACACTCTCCGACAATGATGCCGGGAGTGATGTTCCGACCGAGTTTCTGCGTTCTGGTATGTCGCGCATGACCCTGCGCAATTTGCGGCGCGGGCGATGGCCGATGCAGGACACTCTGGATTTACATGGTTTTCAAAGTGATGCGGCACGTAAGATGTTGCTTGAATTCTTGAGCGATGCGATGCAGCATAGTCTACGTTTTGTATGCGTGATACACGGCAAAGGATGGCAAACAGGTGGTAAAGAAGGTGTACTGAAAAGCCGTGTACGCCATTGGTTGGCTCAATATTCCAAAGTGCTGGCATTTTGCGAAGCTCCGCAAAATGCTGGTGGTAGTGGTGCCGTTTGGGTATTACTTAAATCTAGTGACCAAAGTAGTGACATTCCTGGGTAAATGAGAATCGGCAGCATAAATCGGCCGAATTTTAAGTGTAAGAACTTTAACAAAACAAATCAGATATGGCGGAGGAAATATTTTGGTGCCGATTTGAAATCACTTA
>JANMWF010000153.1:0-7545 GCA_031393845.1 Nitrosomonadales bacterium
GCATACAGTGCCAAGACCCATCCAAATAGCGTGCTGAAGATAGCAACAATCAATAGGGTATGACTAATCAAAAGCCCGATATAGAAACTGACAGCCCCTAGCATGAGCAGCACAAAGGCGGGCACATATCGATGCGGCGGGATTTCGCTGCCTTTCATCCAGCGTGGATAGGTAGTCATCAGAAAGCCGAACATGAAGAACGGAAACAGCCCGTAAATCATCAACCATGCGTGCGCGGCACTGGGTGTAATTGCCCAAGGTATGGGATCCCAGAGCACACCATGTCTGGTCAGCAATTCAGTCATTAACCACAGCATCACGGCGAGGGCTTGCAGTGCGCCGCCGAAGAACATGACGCGGTGAGGTGCGGCACTAAAGATATGCCACTGTTTTGAAGTTATCATAAGTTCGTGTGGTTTATCTGTGCTCAATAACGCAGCGTAATAGGGCGTTAACTGGGCTTTTTTTTCCTGTATATTCTTCGATAGCTTTATTCATGCCGACATTCTACTCGGTGCGGTTCCAACCGGCAGTCCTCGATATTCATCTTCCAGGAGCAACGCGGCGACCCAAGATTACGGGTGTAGTGCAGCCATTAGTCGCAGGCAGCAAGAGTTATTATCGTTTTAGTTTTAATGGTGTCATCGTTCGGGTGACGCAAGGATGAAGGCTGAATGTCTAAAGTTGGGTAAAATGATGAAATTCAGGGGAATCAAAATTGTAGCCGGCGTATCCAAGTTTGGACCACGGCGAAAATTTTTCCGGGTAAGCAATAAGTTTTTTAACGGGTAAATGGGGATTATCCCTTTCATTTGGAGATAACCATGCAAGAGCTACAAGAAGTTTGGATGGCATTTAAACTCGGCGGGATAATTATCCTGCCATTGTCTTTGCTGGGGGTAATCGCTTTAGCCATTATGCTTGAGAAGGCATTCCTCTATGGACGCTTTGCACGTCTTTCATATGATTTGCTGAACCTTGTTGAAACTTATGGTTTCGCATGGGAAGACTTGGAAAAAATACTTTCCGGGTTGAACGAACGGCACTATTACAAGCGATTCTTTGAGGTGGTGATCGCCAATCGGCATCGACCTTCATGGTGGACTGAATCTCGTGCAGCCGATGAAGCCCAAGTGATTGAAACATCCCTTGCACGCAGATTATGGGTGTTGGAAACTATCGTCACCGCTGCACCTTTGCTCGGATTAATGGGAACCATTGTTGGAATGATGCATGCCTTCCAGATAATCGGCGGCAACGGCATCGTCAATCCTACGGGAGTGACAGGAGGTGTGGCTCAGGCACTTATTGCAACTGCAGTCGGCTTATTAATCGCGCTGATTGCATTGTTTGGATTTAATTATTTTTCTCGTCTGCAATCACAAACGATGGATGAAATGGAGCGCCTTGGTACACGTCTGATTGATCACATCCGTTTGGATCAACAGGGTAGCACCCATGAAACTGCGTAAACCCAGAACGTATCGCAAGGGGCGCATCGAGATCATTCCAATGATCGATGTGATGTTTTTCTTGCTGGTGACATTTATGCTGTCTTCATTGTCGATGCAGAATCTTGATTCCCTGCAGGTGAATTTGCCTCAAGGGGAAGCCGAAAAGCTCAAAGCTGACGCGCCGGTAACGCTGACGCTGACTGGTGATAGCCGAATCTTTATCAATCGTATTCCCGTAACACTGGAAACCTTGGCCACTACACTCAGACCGCTGTTACACGATTCACAACAAAGCTTGGTTGTATCAGCGGACAATGAAGCACCGCAAGGCATGGTAGTGCAGGCGATGTTGCAGGCTCGATCCGCCGGCGCCCAACATTTTTTGATTGCGGTAAAACATAAATGACGTGGTAAGCATGCCCGAATCTAGATCGAAGGAGATTCGATTCTGGTGGCCAATACCACTGGCGGCCATCATTTGGCTGGCCATCATTTGGGAATTTGGATACTTCCTGAAGTCTCCCACAGAAGAGATTGGTCATGCGCCGCCAATTGATGCACGCTTTGTAGAATTGCCCGACACAAAACCAGAACCAGAATCTTCGTCTACCCCAGAAAAGAGTCCTCAGGCTCAACCTGAGCCAAAACCTGAGCCAAAACCAAAGCCCGAGCCTAAACATGAACCCCCGTCCTTACCCCAGCCTCGGGCTATCGAAACGGAAATACCGATTCAGCTTTTACCTGAAAGAACAGCCGAAGAAATTGAGGTTCCCATAGCTACCCCTCCAGCTCAACATTCAGCGCCTCCGGCTGACCTGGCGAGCTACATTAACGCCGCCAGAGCGCGCCGCCAGGCGGCCGATATGTCTGATGAACGAGAAAATGCAGAAACAATATCTAACCAACGCCAGCTTTCAGCTGACGAAAAAAGGATGGCCAACATCAGGCGTAATCTTCAGCCACCAGGTACAAGCGGGGTGTTTCAAATTATCAGCAAGGGTGTTAGGACCGCCCGATTTTCATTTCGAGGCTGGACAACAGACTATAACAATTCTCGGCGCGAAGTAATCGAAGTCGATGCCGGATTAAATGGCGATGTGGAGCGTGCAATTGTTCGCAGGATGATCGAGCTGATTCGCAAGCATTTCAACGGAAATTTTAACTGGGAATCGCACCGACTCAACCGCGTTGTCGTTCTGTCAGCACGCATAAACGATAATGATGGGCTTGAAGATTTCTTGATGATTGAGTTTTTTGGCACAGACTCCGGCTCTCAGCGAAGTCCGCCAATGCGTTAAGGCATCTTCGCGGGGGCAAGAGCTGTGGTTTGCAGCTACATCGCTTTAATAGCACACAGGAAAACCAGATTTATTTGCTAAGCGTGTTTATGAACAGGCGCGACTTGATGCATGGCAGTTACAGTAAGTAATTGCGACATGGTTTTATAAAAAGTCCATGCACTCAATACGGTTATATTTGCATTGCCATACATGCTTACAATCGTGTAATCTCACAAACAATTTGGTGTGCCGAGTTGGTTTAAGCATTCTTTATTAAGATGTTATTTTGTCATGCTGGGCAATTCATAATTATTCATGTAGATAACTACTTCTGTTCTTGTATAAGGTTGTTCCTTAAAAACAAAATCCCGTGCAAGCATTGGGCTATGTCGAATACAATCAGATATATTTTTATTCCAAGGATGTGACTTTGGATGTGGCTTTAAGGAAGTAAGAAAGATCTAAAAATATCTGTAAAAGTAAGATTGCCGCTTGCCCTTAAGCTTCTTAAATATGGTTGCAGCTTTATAATCCGAGTGAAAGTACTGAACCCATGACAATCAACTACTACCATGCCTGAATATATTGGACCTAATGCCATGCTTAAAAAAATAATTCCAATTATAGATTATCGTCATTCTAAGGCAGCTCCAGTCATCCCTGCTGTTATAGAAGAGCCAAATGGACTTATCGGCGACGCGTTTGGACGCCCATTACAGGATTTGCGCATTTCACTCACAGATCGTTGCAATTTCCGATGCGTATATTGCATGCCTGTAGAGGCATTCGGCAAAGATCATGTATTTATGCCACGGGCTTCAATGATGACTTTTGAAGAAATCACTCGCATCGCACAAATTTTCGTTAACCATGGCGTTCAGAAAATCCGCCTTACGGGTGGTGAACCCCTATTGCGCAAGCATGTAGAAAATTTAATTGAGATGCTTGCAAAGCTGAAAACATACGATGGCAGCGACTTGGACCTGACGCTGACTACTAATGGTGCGTTACTCGGAAAAAAAGCTCAATCCCTGAAAGATGCAGGATTAAATCGTGTTACGGTCTCCCTGGATTCGCTGGATGATGCCACTTTCAAGCGCATGAACGGCGTTGATTTTCCTGTATCGGATGTTCTGCGCAGTCTAGATGTCGCCCACTCAGTAGGCCTCGGCCCAATTAAAGTAAACATGGTTGTCAAAAGCGGCATGAACGACCAGGAAATCGTACCTATGGCACGCCATTTTAAAGACTCTCCCTTCATACTGCGGTTCATCGAATATATGGATGTAGGGACTTCTAATCAGTGGGAAATGGGCGAGGTGATTCCATCTGCCGAAGTGGTGCGACGAATTTCAGCCCACATGCCACTTGAAGAAATCGAACCAAACTATACCGGCGAGACTGCAGAGCGGTGGCGTTACCAGGATGGCGGGGGTGAAATCGGCGTTATCTCGAGCATCACCAAGACTTTTTGTCACGAATGCGTTCGTGCCAGGTTGTCAACTGAAGGTAAGCTATATACCTGCCTCTTTGCGGAGAGTGGCCACGATTTGCGAGCACTAATGCATAGTGGAAAAACAGATCAAGAAATTTCTACTGCCCTTGCACACCTATGGCGGTTGCGCGCGGATCGCTATTCAGAGTTACGGAGTGCAAACACGAAGAGCAAGATACAAACAGGCAAAAAGATTGAAATGTCTTATATTGGGGGGTAGCCTGCAAGTGCGCATCCGTATGTCAGGCGCGTCAAAATCATTTGTCCAGGCAGCACTACCTATATCAAGCGAAACCGAAAATCGGTCTGGTAATTATGCTGTTGCCCGCACAGCTTTATCTGACAGCCAAACTTAGCAAAGGACACATCATGGAATCCAAGCCTTCCTTCTTGTCCACCCTTGAGACAATGGGTGATTATGACCCAGATTCAATGCCGGTGGAACAAGCGCGCCAGCTTATCCAGCAATTTCTTGCGCCACTCACGGAGTATGAATCGATTAACCTGTGCGATTCATTGCATCGCACGTTGGCAGCAAACATACTTTCCCCGATGAATGTGCCGCCGCACAACTACTCAGCAATGGATGGTTACGCCGTGCGCAGCGATGACTTGGCAAAGGCTCTTGGCCGACTCGCTATTATTGGCAGTGCCTTTGCCGGACGCGTCTTTAAGGGTACTGTTGCTGCGGGCGAATGTGTGCGCATTATGACTGGCGCTCTCATTCCTGAAGGCTGTGATAGCGTGGTGATGCAAGAGCACGTTCAGGTCGCCGGATCCTTTATTGAAATAGGGGAAGGGCACCTCCGTGGTCAGAACATTCGCTTGGTCGGGGAAGATATTACGCAGGGCGCTACAGTGCTGACTCGCGGTCAGATCATTCGCCCCGCCGAGATGGGCTTGCTGGCTTCGCTTGGTTTCAGTGATGTCAAAGTTTACCGCAAACTAAAAGTTGCGCTATTTTCAACCGGTGACGAATTGCAGCAACCAGGAACACCATTGGTTCCGGGTCAAATATATAACAGTAATCGCTATACCCTGCTAGGTATGTTGAACGAACTAGGCGTGGAAATTATAGACATGGGCACCATTCGTGACGACAAAGCCAGTCTCAAAATGGCGTTGCTGGACGCCGCAGAGCGAGCTGATGTCATCATAACCAGCGGTGGAGTTTCAGTCGGTGAGGCTGATTACATCAAGCAATTGTTAGCGGAAATTGGCGAGGTTGTGTTCTGGAAAATAGCCATGAAGCCAGGCAAGCCACTTGCTTATGGCAAGATCGGGACTTGCCATTTTTTTGGATTGCCAGGCAACCCAGTTGCAGTCATGGTAACTTTCCAGCAGTTCGTTCGCGACGCTTTACGCGCGCTTATGGGGCAACAACCCAAACTAATTATTGAGTTTCAGGCTGTTTGCCTAAGCCCTATCCGAAAAGTTCCCGGACGAACTGAATTTCAGCGAGGCATTCTCAGTCAAGATAAAAACGGCGGATGGGTAGTACACACAACGGGCGCTCAATGCTCCGGCATTCTCAGCTCAATGAGCAAAGCCAATTGTTTCATTGTGTTACCTGCATCGCAGGGAAGCGTTGAAGCAGGTAGCACTGTCCAAGTACAACCATTTTAATCTGGGTGAAATATTATCCCGATAAATTCTCGGGAATAACATAAAGCCAGTAAATCCCACTAGAAATATTTGAAGCTCTTTAGCCTACAGAGGATAAATATGCAAAACGAACCTGATGAATCCATCATAACAGCGACGATGGATAACAATTTAGAGGGAATGAAGGATGCAATTAAACTTGGTGCAGATATAAACATTCAAAATTTTTTTGGGAAAACGGCGTTGCACTATGTCGAAAGCATAGAGGCGGCACAACTGCTAATCGATAACGGAGCTGATCCAAACATTGTTGATTACAATAATCGTCCCCCGGTATTCGACGTTAATGAGCCTGAACTTGTAATATTTTTAACCGATCACGGTGCCGATGCTAAATTTCAAGATAAAGATGGCTTAACTGCTTTGTATATATGGGTGGACTTTCCTGAAGTGGCTCAATGTTTACTGGTTGCTGGTGCCAGCCCTAATGTCCAACTTGAAACGGGAAGCATGGTTATTAAAAAAGGAAATACCGCTTTGCACAAAGTTGGAAATCTGGAATCCGCCCAGCTTCTAATTGAACATGGCGCGAATATCACGATTAAAAATATAGACAGGGCAACCCCGGACCAAACGACAAAGGGCGAAACACAACGTTATCTTAAATCCGTGTGTGAACAAAATAGCTTGTTACCAGTCGATGCCCAGAAAAAATTCAGTGAATCTACACCGGGTAATACCGACAACCGACTAACCGGGGATGAAACCGTTTATCACACTAAGCCTTAGTGCTATTGCTTTACTAAATTGACAGTTCAACGAGTAAGGTTAGATTGTGGCTCGCTTCGCGATCACAATCTAACCTTACTCGTTAGAGGCAACGCTTCGAGGCGTTCAGCAAGCCATACCTTAATAATAGATTGCCGAGTTACGCCAAGCCTTCCTGCTTCTCGATCTAATGATTCGATCATCCATGTAGGAAAATCAACATTAACGCGCTTTTGCTCTTGCAATACACGCTTCGCTTTGGATATATCCAGCGAACCAGTAATGTCAACACCCTTGTCAAATTGTTGGTCAAAAATTTTAGCTTTCATATAAGGCAACCTCCTCAGGCCGTGAACGACGAACAGAAATTAGTCGGATACTTGCATTTCTATAAGTGATCACGGCTGACCAGTGCTTTCCACTAATCAGCCCTATCAGCAAGTACCGGGGTTCATCCTCTGTTTTTGCAGGAATTTCCAATAATCCTGGGTCATTCCATAAAGCTTGTGCGTCAATAAAATTGATGCCGTGCTTCAGAAGATTAGCTTGGCTTTTTTGCTCATTAAATTCAAAAGTAATCACGGTATAGAAAATATACCATTATTGGAGTGAATGCAAGTGCCAGAGAGTACCTCTAACATTGGAATTCACCGGCGCTGCGCGGCTTCATCGCGCAGCGCCCAGCGACCGAAGGGAGCGAGGTTGAGCGCCATGTTAGAAACCTTGCTACTTGAGTGCGTGCGTATTTGGAAGCCCGGTAGATCCCGTTGGTGCAACTGCGCAAACGTGTCGTGCTCCCCTTACAGCAATCACGCCCGGCGATACGCTGTAAATGTTGTGGCGGGGAAATGAAGATTATCCGCACCCGCATCAAAACATTCACCCACCGATTACGGACTCTTGCGTCGAACAGGGAGATGGCCATGTAACGCAACACACACCG
>JANMWF010000293.1:0-3619 GCA_031393845.1 Nitrosomonadales bacterium
TGCAGCAACCCACCCGCCCCCAATACATCGGCGAACAATCCTATTTTATTATTTGCGGCAATCCGGCCCGTGGTATTTGCCGGAGCGACTGGTTCTGCGGCAGCTGTCCCTGAGTGATATAGGTTAGCGGCTGGCTGTAACTATCCATATGATTGGCACTGATCCACCAAGACAAATTACCGGATCGATTTCCAAAAGCGGCAGCAGTCTGGCTGGTGCGGTAAGTGTCACGGGTGTTGTATTGCTGAAAATTCTGGAAAGCCAAAGTCTGGCTAATCGAACCTTCAAATTTGTCCGGCATACGGGTTGTAATTTGCATCACGGCACCCATTGAATTTCCGGGATATGCCGCGGCAAATGGACCGTACATAATATCTATACGTTGAATTTCTTCTGGAGCCACCATCCCCCAGCGCGGTGCGCCAATAGTATTGTTATTGGCAATAAGCGCTGATAGCAGAACATCATCTGCATATACCAGACTACGCGCGCTGGAATTGACTCCCCATGTACGCGTCGCCATTACCGGCTGTGTATCACCATAGTTGCGTTTGCGCACAAAAATGCTGGGCATATATTTAACAGCATCCTCAGTATCAACAATATTAACCGTATCAGCGATTTTTTCCGCTGTCGTGCTTTCGGTTGTCTGCGGCAGTTTAAATTTTCTAACTATAGAGGGGATACCTCCAGCACTACCCGGCTCAGCAATGACAGTTATCTCGGGCAACTGTTCACTAACTGTATCTTCGGTGTCAATGGCACGACTGGCGCGGGCAGACTGATTGACTGCCATAGCCAACAAACTCAGGGCAATAATGCCGATTTTATTAGTACGTACCTCCATACTTATCACCTGGAATAGTTATTTTTCGAGCCAGGAAATTCTAGGGGAAAAGCAGAAAGTTGGGAATGCGACATGATGTCGCACCCTGTTGAATGCGACATCATCATACCCATGATGTCAAATGAATCCTGTTATAGGGAACTCAAAAATTTGCACGTACGCCGATAAGAAAGCCGCGACCCGGTAGCGGGGCAAGTTCCTTCAAGAAGGATGTATGCGCTCGGGCTTCCTGGTTGAAAAGATTATTGCCCTTGATGTACGCATCCCAGTTGACTGCTTGCGACTTAAAGCGATAGTTCAACGCGGTGTTGGTCAGCGTGTAGCCATCGGTGGGTAGTTCATTCGCTGCGACTCGATCCTGCTTGAAAGAATGGGAAACGTCGAGCCTTGCACTGAACTTGCCAAGTTGATAATCGAGTCCCCCGCCGAGACGCATGGGAGTAATGCGCGGCAATGGCTCGCCCGTGTCGCTGTTCTTCGCCCGCACATAGTCGCCGCGCAAGTTGAGATCGAGATTACCTTTTTTCTCATATATCCGGAATTTGCCTTCCGTCTCAAAACCATAAAATTCAGCCTTCACCGCACGAAATAAAGCCTCCGTCAGATCCTCCTGCTCCTGGCCGCTTTTGATCAACGCAATGTAGTTCTGGAAGCGGGTGTAGAAACCGCTGATACTTGCTGAATGAAGGCCAGAACGCCAGCGTAGTTGCACATCAGCACCGTTCGATTTCTCCTTCGAAAGCCTTGTGTCACCCACTTCGAACTGTCCCGTTGCCACATGCCTGCCATTCGCGAATAGCTCGGCGTAGGTCGGCACACGTTCGGTGTGCGAAAGGTTTGCAGCCAGGCCAATGTTCTCATTGAAAGTATAGAGCGTGCCTAAGGCACCGCTATTGGCCGAAAACTTGCGCGCCTGGGCAGCGCCAAAGCGCGTCGTTGTTTGGCTATCTCCGGCCGATGCTACTGTGGTATGTTCGTTACGGCCCCCTGCGGTCAGCTTGATGTTGCCGAATACGGCTTCTTCATAAATGAAAAGTGCTTTGGCGTCGGTATTGACTTTCGGCAGAAATGCCTCTGCGCCGAGCGCCGCGAAATCAACATTTGAAAGCTGCACGCCGAAGGCGCCGGTGAATGGCCCCAGCTTGGCGTGAGTCGCGTCTATCCGTGTTTCATATCCCTTGTTTTTGAACGTGGTTGCAATTACACCGTTTTCTAACTCATTGTGCAGATAATCGGTATAGCCATATTTGAACTTCACACTCTGAACGAACGTGCCCAGCTCGCGCACTTCCCCTGCCACGCCTAACCGTTTACTGTTCATGTCGACGCGCACGTCCGGTTCCGCCACGGTACCGTAGTTCGCTTTAAAGTCGCTATATGACAGTCCAAGATATCCCTTGTCCAAAGTGAGGGACGCACCCACTGCACCGCTGTCGCTGTTCGACGAGCTGTTGATCAGATGTCCACGAGGCTGTTCGACTGTGGGACCATCCAGAGCACGCTGACGGTCTGATCGCGCAAAACCAGGGATACGGAGATCGTCAGTTCGGCGTGAAGCGATGTCAGCGTGGAGTGCGACCAGGCCATTGCCGCCTTCCAGCACGGCTGCACCGCTGCGCTCATTGGCGGCACCGCCAATCCGAGGTTCAACGCGGCCCGTGAATCCTTCAAGAGGCGATTGGGGAATGCGGTTGTCGAGCGTGTTCACTACGCCGCCGACTGCGGCACCTCCATACATCAGGGCGGCAGGACCGCGCACCACTTCGATCCGATCTACCACCAATGGGTCTACGGTCGTAGCATGGTCAGGGCTCAAAGCCGAAATATCGAGCATGCCAACACCATTTTGCATTATCCGTACGCGATCACCATCCAAGCCACGGATTACGGGACGGCTCGCGTTCGGGCCAAAATAGGTGGAACTGATGCCAGGAAGCTTGGAGAGCGTTTCACCTAAGGTGCTCTCTTGTCGAAACGATAAGTCTTTTCCGCTCAGCACAGAGACCGGGGATACGAGGTCAATCAGCGCGCTTCCCAACGGGTTGGCGGTAACGACAATTGGCGGCATAAAGACAGGTTCATTTGCTGCTTGATCCATATCCACAACCTGCGGCGGCCGAATGACGGGAGGTGTGATTGCGGCCGGGATGGCTACCACGACCGGCGGCGGAGCAACAGGATTGGTTATGGCAAAGTTTGGGGCTGGAATCGCCACAGTTTCGGGCGTGCCTTCTTTCCTTGACTTCTTTAATTCTGCTTGCTCCAGGCTCAGTCGCCTGGCTTGGAGCTGCTTACCTTTAGCGTTGAGTTGTGCAGCACCTAATAGCACTTTGACAGTTTTATCCACGCTTCGGCCCACTCTTACTTCCTGCTCGAATACGCGAACACTAAAAGCATCCACTTTTTTTTGAACTGTTAACTTCAGTTTGCCAGCGGGAACTGTTAAGTCCAATGGGCATTTGCCCTTGAATTTGTTGTTGATAAATACTTCGGCGCCCATGTCCTCATCATTACAAGTAACACTCAGCACGGAGCCAGCCGCGTGTGCAATAGGGGATGACGCGAAAGCCAGGAATAGCAGGGATATTAAATAAACTGCATGGGTGAACAATGGCGCGCGCTGCGCCGCACAGATGACGTGCTTAAACATAGCAATTCTCCAAAAATGAATGACACAGCCTCGCGTTAAACGAGGCAGTCTTATGCGATTTCTTGGAGAAAATCAGGCGGGCCGCGGGCAACGGAGATAAGTGGTTGGTTGGATCGGAGTGT
>JANMWF010000007.1:0-5345 GCA_031393845.1 Nitrosomonadales bacterium
CCGCTTGCGCCATTGTTGCTGGATATCAATAGTGCGCGTGATAGCAAACCGGATATCAGCCTGCCGCAGTCGAAATGCTACCCCGGCGGAAAATCACGCGTCCAGGCGCATCTTCATTCTGCCAAAAAAAGTCATCAGGCACGTTTTGGCGTCACTCCCCACGGTATCTGGCCAGCAGAAGGTGCGGTTTCAACTGAGTTACTGGAAGTGTTTGCGCTGCAAGAATGCCGCTGGACAGCGAGTGGAGAAGGCGTACTGGCTAACAGCTTGCGCATCACAGAACATTACTTGCCTGAGCGCGCCCAATATCTCTATCGTCCCTATCATTTGCAAGGTGCAGCAAGGGGTGTGCGTTGTTTTTTTCGAGATGACCGCTTATCCGATTTGATCGGTTTTGAATACTCGCGTTGGAATGGCAAGGACGCCGCACTGCATTTTGTTTCCCAGCTCGAAGCGATTGCACAACAGGCGCCTGAGGGCGAAGCGCCAGTGGTCAGCGTTATCCTTGATGGTGAAAACGCATGGGAATATTATCCATATAACGGCTATCATTTCTTTACCGATTTATATTCTGTATTGCAAGCACACTCGTCAATCAGCACCACGACCTATTGCGGTTATCTGGATCGGCTTGATGATACTGAAATAAACCAACAGCTTGCCAAGGAAGGAGAGTTGCCGCGTCTCGTTGCCGGTAGTTGGGTATACGGTGATTTCTCTACCTGGATTGGCTCGCCCGACAAGAACCGCGCTTGGGATTTGTTGTGTATGGCGAAACAAAATTATGACTTGGTGGTGGCAAGTGGTCGCTTGAACGAGGCAGAGTGCTTGGCTGCAGAAAAACAGTTGGCTTCATGCGAAAGTTCCGACTGGTTCTGGTGGTTTGGTGATTACAATCCTGACCATGCGGTGAAAAGTTTTGATCGCCTCTATCGTAGCAATTTAATGCAGTTATATCGTTACTTGAAATTACCAGTTCCAGACATCTTAAACTCTCCAATCAGCCAAGGTGGTGGTTTACCTGAAGCAGGTGGTACGATGCGTCGTGGTTCTTGATAGCGCGCTCGCATTTCCCTGACGGTTAATGTCAGTCCACTGCATGTCAACTGTGGTTAAATATTTATTTTGGCGTGAAGTTTTTGTGTGTGAAAGTGATACAAATTAACACGAAAAATTACCGATTTTGTTACCCATTGCAATATGACATTAAATCCTGAAATTAGATAAGCTCGATCATAAAGATTGATTTTATGCACTGATTTTAGTGGGTACAGTGGGAACCGTAGAGAATCTATTAATCTACGTTTCCATAAACGTCAGTATGACCATTTTTTGAGATATCCCGATGTCATTGGAAATTAACACAGAGTCCGAAAAATGAAAACGCACGAAACAGTTTCGTTGCTTTTTGGTGTCCATGCCCACCAGCCGGTGGGCAACTTCCCGGAAGTGGTGGACGACGCACATCAGCGCTGTTACAAGCCGTTCTTGTATATTTTGCATCGCTATCCTGAGTTTCGTTTTGCCGCACATTTCAGCGGCTGGTTGCTCGATTACCTATTGAATAAATATCCGCAAGATATGGCTTTACTCACTGAAATGGTACAACGCGGCCAAGTTGAGATGTTCGGTGGCGGGGATACAGAGCCGGTCCTGGCGGTCATTCCCAACCGCGATCGTATCGGACAGATCGTCAGGTTATCTGACAAACTTGAAGCCAGAATGGGCGCTAGGGCACAAGGTGCATGGTTAACCGAACGCGTGTGGGAGGCAACGGTAGTACCTGCCTTATCAGATTCCAAAATTAAGTACGTTACAGTAGATGATTACCATTTCTTGTGTAGCGGCAAGCGCATTGAAGAATTAAATGGCTATTTCACCACCGAAGAGGATGGCCGCAAACTCGACCTGTTTCCAATTTCCGAGGCGTTACGCTACCGCATGCCGTTTTCCCCGGCGCATGAAGTGGTGGCCTATTTGGAAAGCCTGACGCGTACCGACATGCAAGCATCAGCCGTGTATTTCGACGACATTGAAAAATTTGGCATCTGGCCGGAAACTTACGAGTGGGTCTATGAAAAAGGCTGGTTGGAAGATTTCATTCGTGGCGTGTTGGCTTCACCGAAAATTACCACTCAGACTTATCGCGATTATCACTCGAATGAAAAAACGCGCGGCATTGTATATCTGCCTACCACCTCCTACATCGAAATGAACGAGTGGACTTTGCCGATGGCTGCTGCACATACTTATGCCGATTTGGTCCATACGGAGAAAGCAAGCGGCCATTACGAAGAGCGCAAAGCTTTTCTGCGCGGCGGCATGTGGAAAAATTTTTTTACTCGTTATCCTGAATCGAACTGGATGCACAAGCGCATGTTAGGGTTATCTGAGCGTTTGCATGCCCTACCGGAAGAGAAGCGCACACTTGAGATGTTTGACGAACTTTATATTGCGCAAGCCAACGACGCATACTGGCATGGCTTGTTTGGCGGGTTGTATCTGCCACACCTGCGCCGGGCGGTATACGGTGCCATCGTCAAGCTGGAATCTTTACTAGATATGGTTCTTCCACGTGCAGCCTGTATGTGCACCGATGCTGACAGTGATGGCCACGATGAAGTCTTCCTGCATAACGAAATGCTGCAAGCGATCGTGAAACTGGATGGCAGCGCCAGCATATCCGAACTTGATTCGTATCAGTTGCACCACAACTTCGGCGATACCCTGCGTCGCCAGTTGGAGCATTATTTCCGTAAAATTGAATCCAGTCAGACCACGCAGCCGCACGAAGGTAGTGGTATTGTTTCAGCGCATGATCGTGTGGCTTTCAAGCATGACATCACTGCGGACGATTTGATGGCAGATAGCCACGCACAGACTTTATTTCGCGATTCCTTACTGCTGGATGACGAAGAAATTGAGCTTGCTTACGAACTGGTCGAAACGAACACTGAGGGAATATTGTTTCGCACCGAGTTTGGTGGAAAAACCATACAAAAACGCATTAGCCTGAACGCCAATTGTCTATGCGTTAGTTACACCTTTGATAGCACTTTACCAGGAAGTTTTTTAACACGAGTGGCATTGGCGATGCCGAGTTGCAATGGTTATGCCGGTCGTTATATTCAGGATGAGAAAATTATCAGCGGTTTTGGCAGTGGACTCGAATTGAATGATATGAATGGCTTGGTGCTGGATGACAATGTGCTTGGCGGAAATTTAGTGCTGAATAACAACCACCCGATCCAGTTACTGGGTATGCCATATTTCACGGTTTCGCAATCCGAAGCCGGATTCGAAAAAATTATGCAGGCAGTAATGTTAACCCTGCAATGGCCACTTTCGCAAAATGAAATGAGCGTTATGTTGACCATAAATCCGGGCAACGCGATGTTGTAATTATCGGTTATTATTTATCATAATCTCGCACTGCGCATGGCAATACGAATAATATATTATATAATCAATATATTATGTTTTATGGCTAAAGTAAATTATATGGATTCAGGCGGGGAGTAAAGATAGAATAAGCAACTCACTCTAGCAGCGCCGCTTCAAGATAGACATCCACACCATCTGTCGGACTAATTGCAGCAGCAGGAATAGCGACTCCATTGCGCCAGTCCCTTACTGCCTGCTGCTTCATAACACCGCTCACTAGAAATATAACTTTGCGAGCCGCACTCAAGCGATGTGCGCTGAGCGATATTCGATGTGGTGGATATTTTGGCGCATTCTCAACCACAATAACGGCTGGAGCATTGGCCGTGTTGCCTAGCTCTTGACCAGGGAAAAGGCTGGCAGTGTGGCCATCTTCCCCCAATCCCAGCAAAACAAAATCAAATAATTCAATGCCTGCCAGTGTCTGTGCATATGCGCTGGCTGCTGCCTGCAGGTCTTTTTCTGCGGGAATAAGGTGAATCTGGGTAAGCGGGATGGCGACATGGTTCAGCCAAACCTGAGCAGCCATCCAGCTATTGCGTTCCACATGGTCAGCTGGCAGGCAACGTTCATCACCAAAATACACATGCCATGCAGCCCAGTTTGCATCAGCATTGCGCAGCGACTCATATACATGCCGTGGTGTTGTACCGCCGGCCAGAACGATATGGAATGTTCCGCGCAGGCTAACGGCCTGTAGCGCCGCCTGTAATATTTCTTGCGTTGCAGCCTGCTCTAGTTCGGCGGTTGTGTTGAAATTGTGCCAACGGCATTGTTGCGGTGGGTTGCTGGATAATAAAGGCATACAATTCGCCCGGGAGTAACATGACAATGTATATGATTGTAAAGCTGACTGAGATTGCTGTATTAGTTTATTAAATGTGACGGAATTAAAGCGACGTTGCAATTGCCTGTTTAAACTTTTTTTATATTAAAATAGACAATAGTAAACAATACGTTGATATTATATTTTGCCAGAGGTGGTCAGTCATTCTGTGTTAGGCAAGATAGCTGTCGAGATAATACGTGGCTATGCTATGCAATCCCACCATCCATTGTTTGAGTTGGCTGTCGCAACGCGAAATTCTGGTTGAAATTAAAAATTTCATCAATTCCTTGCCTGTTAGGCATTGAACAGTGAACGTTATGTATTGAAATCTGCCTAACTTTTTTGTGTTAAAAGCTTCCCTATCTCTACTGTAAGCAGGCAATATAAATATGAAAAAACTTTTGCAATGGATTTTGCTCGGCGCATTACTGTGCATTATGCCCGCATGGGCAGTGCTGCAACAAAGCCATGCAGAAATACGCGAGATCATTACCGCTTTCGTGCACGAGCAAACACTTACCCTGCCGGGCCAAGTTACTATCACAGTGCATGAGATTGATCGGCGTATCTCGCTACCATCCTGTCCAGCTCTGGAAGCATTTCTTCCTCCTGGCGGACAGCTGCTGGGCAACAGTTCAGTAGGTGTCCGCTGCACTACTAACAAACAGAAATGGACACTGTTCGTGCCAGTGCAAATTAAGGTGAGTGTGAATTTGCTCATCGCCAGAGGCCCACTGCAACAGGGACATGTGCTACGCACCGAAGATATTGGAAGCCAGAAAAGTGAGTTAGCTCAAACAGGTATTCTTACCGACTCTTTGCAAGCCATTGGTAAAGTACTTAAATACAGTGTTGGGGCAGGGCAAGTGTTAAAACAGGACATGCTGCGCGCGCCTTACGCAGTAAGGCAGGGGCAGATAGTAAAAATTCAAGTTGAAAGGCAAGGCTTCAAAATTCATGCTGATGGTCAAGCATTAAATAACGCGGCGGAAGGGCAAGCCGTACAGGTCAAAACCTCATCCAATCAGGTCGTGAGCGGCATAGTGCAGCCGGATGGAGCGGTAAATATTCG
>JANMWF010000163.1:0-8106 GCA_031393845.1 Nitrosomonadales bacterium
GGCACATCTTTGGAATCACCGATGTCCGGCATAAGTACTTGTTTGATTTCTGCCACGCGTGTCTCCTGCCCGCTCAGACCGTAGTTGGATTCGGTTTGTCGGGATTGATATTGTACAGTTTGAGCGCCTTGCTCACTTCGCTCAGGGCGACCGTGTCTTCGTCAGCCAGCGCTTTCAGCGCGGCGACTGCTATGTAATAACGATCAACCTCGAAGAAATGGCGTAGCTTTTTACGCGTATCAGAGCGGCCAAAACCGTCCGTGCCCAACACTTTGTAATTGCCGGACAAAAAGGCACGAATCTGGTCAGCGTAGCTTTTAATGTAATCGGTTGCCGCAATGACAGGCCCCTTGCGCTTGCCCAGGCATTGCTCGGCGTAACTTACGCGTGGTGCCGCTTCGGGATGCAGCATGTTCCAGCGCTCACAATCCAGTCCCTCCCGACGTAATTCATTGAAGCTGGTTACGCTCCATATGTCGGAGACTACGCCAAAATCCTTCACCAATAATTCAGCGGCTGCGATGACTTCGCGCAGAATAGTACCGCTGCCCAGAAGTTGCACCGTGGGTGTCGTGGCGGATTGAGCCTTACCTTCATTAAACAAATACATACCCCTGATGATGCCGGCCTCCACACCCTCTGGCATGGCCGGATGCGCGTAATTTTCATTCATTACAGTGAGGTAATAGAACACATCCTCTTGTTCCTGATACATGCGGCGCATGCCATCCTGAATAATCACCGCCAGTTCGTAAGCAAAAGTTGGATCGTAGGACACGCAGTTAGGAATGGTCGCCGCCATCAGATGGCTGTGGCCGTCTTGATGTTGCAGACCTTCGCCATTCAATGTGGTGCGCCCGGCCGTGCCTCCCAGCAGAAAACCGCGTGCACGCTGGTCGCCCGCTGCCCACATCAAATCGCCGACACGTTGAAAGCCAAACATGGAATAGTAAATATAGAACGGCACCATCGCTACACCATGGTTGGCGTAGGCCGTGGATGCGGCAATCCACGACGACATGGCGCCCGCTTCATTAATGCCTTCTTGCAAAATCTGTCCGGCCTTGTCTTCCTTATAGAACATCAACTGATCGGCATCCTGCGGCGTATACAGCTGGCCAACTTGAGAAAAAATGCTGAGCTGGCGGAACAATCCTTCCATGCCGAAAGTGCGTGATTCGTCTGGCACGATGGGCACCACGAGCTTGCCTATATTTTTGTCCTTCACCAAAATGCCCAGCATGCGCACAAAAGCCATGGTGGTGGAAATCTCACGCTCTTCGGTGCCTTTAAGCAACACTTCAAAGGCATCCAGCCCTGGTATTTGCAAAGGCTTTGCCACTATTTTGCGATCGGGTACTGTGCCCATGGCCTTGCTGCGTTCGCGCAGATAGCTCATTTCCAAACTATCACCGGGTGGACGACAGAATGGCAATTTGCTGAGCTGATCATCGGTCACTGGAATATTGAAGCGATCACGGAATTTACGCAATGCTTCATCGCCCACTTTCTTTTGCTGGTGGGTGATATTTTGGGCTTCACCGGCTTCACCCATGCCATAGCCCTTAACGGTCTTGGCCAGAATGACGGTGGGTTGTCCCTTATGGTTTGCTGCGGCCGCGTAAGCGGCAAAAACTTTATGCGGATCGTGGCCGCCACGGTCAAGATGCCAGATTTCATCGTCCGACATGTCGGCGACCAGTTCCAGCAATTCGGGGTATTTGCCGAAAAAATATTGACGCACATAGGCGCCATTTTTGGATTTATATGTCTGATATTCGCCGTCTACCACTTCTTCCATGCGCTTTAGCAAAAGTCCGGTCTTGTCCTTCGCGAACAAACGATCCCATTTCCCTCCCCACACCACCTTGATTACGTTCCAGCCCGCGCCACGGAATACACCTTCCAGCTCCTGGATGATCTTGCCGTTGCCGCGGACGGGGCCATCCAGTCGTTGCAGGTTACAGTTAATGACGAAAATCAAATTATCCAGTTTCTCGCGCGCGGCCATCGAAATCGCCCCCAGCGATTCCGGCTCATCAGTTTCACCATCACCAAGGAACGCCCATACCTTGCGTCCATCGGTACTGGCAATGCCCCGATACTCCAGATACCGCATGAAACGCGCTTGGTAAATAGCCATCAACGGGCCCAAGCCCATGGAAACAGTGGGGAACTGCCAGAAATCGGGCATCAGCCACGGATGCGGGTAAGAAGATAAGCCGCCGCCATTGACTTCTTGGCGGAAATTGTACAATTGCTCCTCGCTGAGGCGCCCCTCAAGAAAAGCGCGCGCATACATGCCGGGCGATGCATGTCCCTGGAAATAAACCAGGTCACCGCCGTGATTTTCGGTCTTACCATGAAAAAAATGGTTGAAGCCCACGTCATACAGCGTGGCCGCAGAAGCGAAGGTAGCGATGTGGCCACCCAGTTCAGACGACTCGCGATTGGCGTTTAACACTATAGCCATCGCGTTCCATCGCGTCAGGGCACGAATGCGATGCTCGAGCTCATAGTTGCCGACCGAGCGTTGCTCCTTGTCGAGCGGTATGGTGTTCAGGTAAGGCGTGATTGTGCTAGTCGGCAGGGCGACACCGGCCAAGTGTGCTTTTCGGATCAGTTGGCTGATCAGGTAATGAGCGCGTTCCGCGCTTTCATGCTCCAGCACCGAGTCCAGCGCATCCAGCCACTCTTGTGTTTCCTGTGGATCGTTATCAGGTAAATCTGCCATATATCTACTCTCTATCACTCGTTGTTGGTCGGTGCATTTACGCACTAAGCTGTTTATTTTGTGATGGCGAACAAGCGCGCGCTATCTGCCTATATGCATCTCAAACACACTGTATCGTCTCGTTTTCCGTCACCACCCATTCCACTTTGTGGTCGGTGGCTTCCTGCGGTATACCTTCGACCAGCTGGATAGCAAATGCCCCGGCAACCAACGTAGGGCGGCAGCTTTGATTTGCAGCCTTAATTCGCGCCAGCAGCTTGTCATAAAATCCGCCGCCGTAACCTAGTCGCGCACCGTCGCGTCCAAATGCTATTCCCGGCAACAAGATAAAATCCACTTCTGTCAAAGCATTTATTCTTGCACAGCGCTCAACCAGCGGTTCACGTATATTCCATTGGCCGGGTGCCAAATCATGCTGCAAGTTGGTCACGCGGTAAATATCCAATTCTTTCGTGGCGCGGTTCACCTTGGGCAACAGCACGCACTTATCATCGCGCAGTGCCTGCTGTACCCATTCTTCGGTAGAGAACTCCGCGCCGAAGCTCATATAAGCCAGCACCGTATTGGCCGTGCGATAAACATTCAGGTTGGCGATGCGCTCCGAGATGGCATGGCTCAAGCTTGCCCTCTCAGCCGCGGTCAATTGTTCGCGGTCTGCAATTATACGTTGTCTGACAGCCTGTTTCATAACCTGTATTGTCATGTGGGCGCCCATGTGCAGATTAACCTGCTTCACTATTCAAGTGGACGATTTTTCTGGAATACCGACGGAAACTTCGCTGCATACTGACTCGAAAAATCCGCCAAGGAATTCGACTGAGTTTCCGGAATGCCTTCCAGCATGAACTCACGAAAGATAGCTACGAATTTCATTTTATGGGTAAAAACAAATTCAAATTCTCTCGCATTTATTACAATTTAACCGTTAGCCCAAAAACAGCTTATATGCCGGATTATCGCTCTCATCCCAATAGCGATAACCGAGATTATCCAGGAAAATTCGCAGCGGTTTTTTGTCATGATGCGGCACTTGCATGCCGATCAGCACGCGACCGTAATCCGCACCATGGTTGCGATAGTGGAACAAGCTGATATTCCAGCTATGGTTCATGCTATTAAGGAAAGTCACCAATGCGCCAGGGCGTTCCGGGAATTCGAAGCGAAACAGAATTTCGTCCTGCAAACCAGGCGCATGCCCCCCTACTAGATGACGCACATGCAGCTTGGCCATCTCGTTATCGGTAAAGTTTAGCGTGGCCAGTTTATGCTTTTCCAGCGTAGCAACAAGCTTGGTGGTTTCAGACTGATCTTTCACCTGCACTCCGACGAACACATGCGCCTCCTTGGCATTCGCATAACGGTAGTTGAATTCAGTGATATTACGCTGACCCAGCAAAGAACAAAATTTGCGAAAGCTGCCAGGAGTTTCCGGGATGCTTACTGCCAGAATAGCCTCGCGTTTTTCGCCTAGCTCTGCCCGCTCCGCGATGAAACGCAAGCGGTCGAAATTCATGTTGGCACCGCTGGCAATTGCCACCAGCGTCTTGCCCTTTAGTTTTTCGCGCTCCGCATACAATTTTGCGCCGGCAATAGCCAGCGCTCCGGCAGGCTCAAGATTGGTGCGGGTATCTTCGAATACATCCTTGATCGCTGCACAGATAGCATCGGTGTCCACCAGTATAATTTCGTCCACCAATTCGCGGCACAAACGGAAAGTCTCCTGCCCGACTTGTTTTACAGCCACGCCATCGGCGAACAAGCCGACATGCTCGAGCTTGACGCGCCGACCGGCCTTAATTGAGCGTCTCATGGCATCGGACTCCACTGGTTGCACGCCGATAATCTTAGTCTCCGGGCGTACCGCCTTAACGTAAGCGGCAACGCCTGATATCAGACCGCCGCCGCCGATGGGCGCGAAGATGGCATGGATAGGCTGGCTATACTGCCGCAGTATTTCCATGCCGATCGTTCCTTGTCCGGCGATTACATCGGGATCGTCATAAGGATGGACGAAGGTAAGCTTAAGTTTCTGCTCCAACTCCAACGCGTGCAGATAGGCATCAGAATAAGAGTCGCCATGCAATATTATTTTTGCGCCACGGCTGGCAACTGCCTCCACCTTGATCTGCGGTGTGGTCATTGGCATGACGATGATGGCCTTGCAGCCCAGCTTCTGCGCCGACAGCGCCACGCCCTGTGCGTGATTGCCGGCCGAGGCAGCAATGACACCGCGCTTAAGCTGCGCCGACGTCAACTTCGCCATCTTGTTATAGGCACCGCGCAGCTTGAAAGAAAATACCGGCTGCATATCTTCACGCTTTAGCAGAACATTGTTGCCAATGCGAACGGACAAATTGGGCGCAACGTCCAGCGGGCTTTCAATAGCCACGTCATAAACGCGAGCGGTGAGGATACGGTTTAAGTAACTTTGCATGGCGGGCCTACGAATTAATTTATGAACTGATTATGGTGCAAGACTAGCAGGAATTGTGTGCAACCCGAAAGGATTTCCGTCATTCCGCTACCAACGTTAGTCGTCTGTCATGTAGCTCCGGCTCCCATCCTGTCGCTCGCAAGATTATTGATCTATCTACTTCAACCTCATTTACAATTTGCGTCAGACTCAAATTGATTTTCTTCAATCCGGAAATCTTATATCGCTAGGCACATGTGTGCATGTGTTTATTCATTTATATTCCTTTTGCTTGGTCATGTAAGAGGCTGCTATGCTAGCGTAGTTCGACTCTCGAACAATATTACAAATACGATAATAATAGTGGGAACGCATGATTCTGAAATTGCAAAATAGTTGCCGTTTGCTTGTCTTCATTGCCGCAGCCTTATTGCTGGCCGCCTGCACCACCACAGAACCAGCCAAAAACAGCAAGAGCATTCCACAACAGAGTGATCGTAATTTGCTCAGTCAGCTTGGTAAATCAGATATTGATCGTCTGGCTGATGTGGAGATGCGTGAAAATACCCAAATCCTGAGTATGTTAATGACAAAATTATACAAGCGTAATCCGCGCGAACTCAGAAAAAACACTACAGCTACCGCAGAAGACGCGGTGAAATCAATATTCGAAAACCAGCATGGCTGGCGGTTTAAAGAAATCGGCGAAGCACAGGGCTCCTATGCTATTCAACAGGCGTTCCGGTCTGAATTTCAAGGTGACCGTGTAATGTCTTTGATCGTAGGCCTGCAAACGATGTTGATCAAAGCGCATGGCGGAAAAACCGAGTTCTATTTTACCGACACCATTGAGCCGCAAAATATCTTTAATGCCGCGCGTAACGTCGAAATCGCTGTGTGGCAGCTTTCCAATGCACGCGATGACAAAGGCCAGCTTGATTTGTTAACCAATGAATTGAATGATCACGAGCGTAATCTCAGTTTTGAACGTGAGTTCGGGAAAATTATCGGTAGCCTGGATTTGTTCGCCATTACGTTATCGGAAAAATTCCAGCGCATTATTACACGCGTGGTGCAGACTTTATCCACAGCATTGTTCTTGCCATTTTGACGTTAACCTATCATTAACTCCCGCTGCCCAAACCCATGGTCTTGCTATGTCGCCAACATAACCTTGGACCTCCCAATTGCAATGCGGGCAATGACCCAATGTACTTACGAGAGCGACGTTTAAGTACAGTCGTTGTGTTGTGATCGAGTCGAGCACGTGACGCTGCCCGCGATGTCTGTTAAACAAAAAAGATTGCTGCCGCCTCTGCTCATTGTGAAAATGCGTGACTCAGTACTGGTAGCTCACACCGATAAATAACGTTCGTCCCGGCAATGGATAGACATTATATTTTCCCGGCGTAAATTGGCTGCTTACCGCATAATTAAAATATTTCCGGTCAAACAAATTGTTCACTGACGAGCTTAACTGCCAAGGGCCTGTTTTATGGGCAAGCTTAATATCAGCAACCGTATATGCAGGAATCTTTTTCCCTAAAGTATTCGCCTCGTCGTTGTCCATGAACTGTGAGTCAACGTGGGTGATAGATGAATTCAATAGTGTTTTTTCGCTTATTGCCCATGCTGCGCCTAGATTCAACTTTTGCCTGGGAACCAATGGAACCCTCTTGTCGGCAATATTAACGTTAGTTTGCGTAAACGCCCCACCGGCTAAAACACCGCTTAAAAACTTTGCATCGATATAGGTATAGGCTGCATTTAATGCAAGCTGGGGTAATGCCTGCCATTTGCCATCCAATTCAAACCCCCTACGTCGTGTCGGCGGCAAGTTGGTATTGCCAATACCCGTGGTGAATGGATCAAGATGGATTTCATCACGTACTTTGCTATTGAACATGGCCGCCCGCCAGTTCCCATCATGGATGCGCTGTTCCACACTGAACTCCATATTGTCAGAGGTCTGAGGGCGCAAAAACTGAAATTGATTGGCAAAGGTTGGCGATGATTCGTAAATTTCATCTATATTTGCAAAGCGGAAGCTACGCCCAACTTTCCCATTTAATGCCACTCCTCGATCAAGTTGATGACGCAGACCGAGTTCGTAAGCATTTTTTGATGCCTTAAAAGAACCCGGTGCAGCAGCAGAGCCAAATGACGCGCCAGGAGCGGCCGCGTTGTAAACATCATTCGCGTCTATAGAGATCCGCTCGTTACGTACGCCGGCCAACAGGGATGTTGCTTTTGATAAATGCGTCGTATTTTGTAAATACCAAGCGCTATTTTGCTGGGCCATGGATACTGTGTTAATTGGCTGCCCTATATTCGCCGCAGCGTTTGATATAAGTAAATCATAATTCCAGCGATACACATCAATACCCGCTACCAGGGTGCTGTCCCCACCTAGTGAATGTGGAATCTTGATGCGAGGTGTAAGCGAAGTTACGTTCAAGTCGCTATCGCGGTAATTTGGGAAACCGTTAAAATCAAAATAGGATTTTTGATTCTTGGTGCGGTGTGCTGCACCCACATTCACATCCGCACCAGAAAAACGCTGCTGCCATTCAAGTGCAACTTGACTGCCATCGCGGCTGGCATAGTCCAGCGGGGTGGCAGCGCCACGCGGATCAGTCGCCACCAGGTTAATGCCGGCACTCGGTTGTACCAGGCGTGCGCCGGGTAGGCGAATGTCCTGCCGATCGATCAAAACTTTCAATGCTAGCTCACCTGCGCCCAACATCCATCGCGTATTTGCCTGCACATTGGTTTGCTCGTTGCGGTTGTTTGCACGGTATCCATCAGAAACTAATTGACTGGCTGTAAAGTCAATTCCTGCCTTACCAGAAAAATAATTGGCATTTGCCTGCACCTCAGCCAACCCATAACTACCGGCTTTCATGCTGACTTGCCCCGTCTTGCCTATTTGCGTAGGTGATTTGGTGATGATATTGAT
>JANMWF010000090.1:0-15130 GCA_031393845.1 Nitrosomonadales bacterium
CCCGCCACGCGCGGCGCTTCACCAGTTAAGCTTACGTCGGCATGCTTACCTAATAGTTTGTGCGTAAGATTGTTAGCCCACTCGGCCATACTATTTTGAGGACAAACCCAACCGCAAAACACAGTACCTGCAGTCGAGTACAGTAACACCAAACTACTCGCCAAAAAAAGCCATGCCCCGGTTACCAAGGAAAAATCAGCCAGCCAGATCTGCCTATCAAGCACAACAAAGGCGGCCGCACCCGGATCAATACGGAATAGACCACTAGCCGGAATTAACACCACAAGGATTAAGACCAGCATCTGCACCAGCCGGCGCTTCCAACGGAATTCGGAATGGACTGACTTGGAACCTACGACCGTGCCGATCACCTTGACCGGGATACTGGAAATGGATTTATATTTGACGCCACTGGCCATAATTACGTTAATTCCCTGTCGCATTTGCTTCACGGTCAAGCGGGCTCAGCTCCAGCAAGTGCACACGGCTCAATTCCGCGTGTGCATCACCAGCTTTACGCTCAATTCGCCACAATGCACGCACCGCTTCTACGTGATAGGGATTAAGACGCAAAATTTTCTGCAACGCCTCTTTCTCGCTCAAACCATGCTCGCGCGCCTGTGCTAAGGAAGAAAACATATTATCAGTCAACGCATAAGCAATCCAGCGATCTTTTGCATTCGCCTTATACGCCAAGTGCGTCAGCTGGTTAGCCTGTTGCGTTGCGCCACGCGCAGCCGCAAGCCAGCTTCGCGTCATCAGCTCGCTTGCTACATAAGCGCGTTCGAAAGCATCTTTATCGTTGTCACGAATGCCAAGCAAATTTGCAGCAGCTTCCATTTTTGGCCTGGTTTTAAGCAAAATCTGTAATAATTTTGCCACATCTAATTCACCAGCGTAACGCGCGCGCGGCAGACGAAACTCAATCACTGGCGACCACTCGTCTTGCACCTGTTCCTGGCTACTCGGCAATGGCCCCCAATAACGTCCGAGCCAAGTCCACCCCCCTTCGCCCGAAGTCGCTTCATCCTGTTGCTCCAACGACAAACGCTGCAAATTATGCAACAACCCCTGTGCGCCCATAAACTTCTGCTGTGGGCCGACCAAGGCTAAATGCATTCCATCGAGAAATATTTGCGCATCTGGAAAAACCAGCCGAAAGCTGTTAAAAATTACGTTTAATGATTTATTGTCGAATTGATTGAGCGCCAACCACTGAACAAATAGTCCATTCTCGTTTAAGCGATTACGTACGCGCTGAAATTGCTGCACTGATAATAAAGAACTTGAACCTGCCAAATCCGGATGAAATACGTCGCCGATTATGACATCGTATTGATCCCGACTCGCGCTTAAAAAATGCCGTACGTCGTCACGTTCCACTTTGGTTTGGCGCAGAACGTTACGATTTAATGGGGCAAACCAGCTCGCTGCGGAATTAATTGCACCCTGTGACAATTCAACAGCACTACGCTCTAAATCAGGAAACGCTAGAGAACCAGCCACCGAAATTCCGGTACCCAATCCGAGAAATAGTACCGAACGAGGCTGTTCATGCAAGAGCAATGGAAGACGCGCTTGATTCGACTGCACGAATACCGCTGTAGGATCAGTTGAAGCATCCATTCTCTGCAAATCGGTCAACAATACACGCTGCCCGTCTTGTTGCTCCACCACATGAGTCATCGAAATGGCGTCTTCGTAAAAATATAAATCCCTGCTTCCCGCTTGCGACTGCGGCAATAGCCTATTGACTGGCGGTAACTTAACAACTGGCCATGCTACCATTAAAAAAATCGGGACGGCAAGCCATGCGGTACGCGACTGCGCCCAAGTTAAACCGAGGATCAACAACGCCAAAGCTGCCACCATCACGGTAGCAGCGCTGCCCCAAATCGGAATCAATACCACCCCAGCAACTACCGCCCCAAGCGCGGCACCCAGTGAATTTGCTCCATACAACCATACCCCACCGCCATTCGAGCGGCCATTTAACAAAGGCAGCCAAGCTCCAAGTGCCACGGTAACTGGCAGAGTTACCAGCACGAGTAATAACCCCTGCATTCTCAATGCTTCAAATAAAGAAGCAAACTCAGATCGCTCCACCCATGCCGAAAGTGCAGGTAACAACCATAAACTTAATATAGTAAATCCTCCGGCAACAATGGGCAAGATTACAAACCATGCTTGCCTGTGCTGGCGCGGCACGATCAAGCTGCCGATACCAATGCCCAACAGAAATGACGCCAGAACCACTGCCAGCACGTACTCGGTGCGTAGCATCACCATGCCAAACAGGCGTGTCCAAGCTATTTGCAAAATCAGACTTGCCGCGCCGATTCCAGCATAGGCGAACAGAAAAGCTAGACGCGGTCGGCTTGCCCTAACGCTTTTCTCGGTAACCTGTACTGTGGTATACAGCGATGAAAGCAGCAACAGCGCAACAACTCCCAAACAGCCAATCGCGGCAACCACTCTGACCGCCCAGACCCAGCCCATGGCAGGTAATAACCAAAGTGGTAACAGTGCGCCGCAAGCAGCACCTAGAGTATTTAAACCGTAAATCTTCCCCAGTCGCTCCGGCCTATTTCCCAAGGATGCTAAAATCAACGGAAATCCTGCCCCCATAATGAAAGCTGGAAACAGCAGCAAACACAATGCAACGCTAGTAATAAGACCATACCATTGAAATAGCGAAAGTTGAGCCGCCGCGCCTTCCATTCCCACCGATGTCATTTGCAGAATCAGAGGCAAGAGCAAGGCGTAAACAGCAATACCACCTTCCAATGCAGCAAGCAACAACAAAGGTTTTTTGATTTGGGAAGCCCGGCGTACCGCAAATAAACTTCCCGCTCCCAACCCTCCCATAAATGCGGCGACAGTCAGCACCACCGCAAAAATACTCACACCGAATTGCAAAGATAGTACGCGCGCCCACAATACCTCGTATGCCACGCTAGTCAGACCGAATAATCCATACAGCACTGCCAGCGGCCAATAACTACGCTTTGAAATTAATGATTGTGACTCTTCCACCAGCATGGCCGAACCTTAATATGCAGCAATATAATTAAAACAAATGCTGGCAACACCACAAGAATGTGTATTCAAATTTGTTAAGTAACGACTTAGTATTATCCGCATAATTACCTGTGACCCTCATCCAATCGACATGATGTTTAGCTTTCCGCAGTTGAACAGCATGCGGATACGATAGCCCTGGAACTTTTGGAAATCGCGTGCGTTTCTTTAATCGTCTGCATGTTAGGAATTTAGGCCGTCTACAGCCAAATTTCTGATGTAATAGCGAGCGCTATTTAGCAAACTCTCTAGGTATGTAGCATGCGCGTTATTTATTTACTGGTTCTAATAGACTGCGAATCGCACTAGCCACCTAGACAATCAGTGACAGCGGGATAGAGACATCGTTCTATAATTGAATTAAAAAGGATAAAACCAAATAACGCCCACAATAGCGTGAACAAAAGCCAGCGTGATAGTTAGCCCTGCAGAAATCATATGCAGCATAAATACTTGCTTACCATATATCCCCATAGCGATGCCCAACGCCCCAGTAATCAGAAGCAATATTAACAATGGCACACCCAATAAAAACATAGTCAAATGCTTTTTTTGTATGGTTGAGGGCCTATCTATTTTAATCTGGCTTGCTTGCTTTTCAAACGCCTCCATCACCTTAGCGCTATCGCCCTTCTGATTGTTATCATCAGCTCGCGCAGTTGGTATGGCACAAAATATAAGCAGCATCGCTGTAATCAGCCAGCACACTATTAAACGTGCGTAGGAGCCACCCCTTACACTCGCCATCACTTCTCACTCTCAACTGAAATTGCCTGCTGTTCTTTCGGTTCGACTTTGCTTTCCGCGTAGTGCCATGTCAACACCGCCATCAGAATAAAGGGAACAAAAATAATACCCAGCAGGAATAAAAAAATAAACCAGAGCGTATCAATATGCACGTGAAGAAAACGGTAGCTATCCACTGCATAGCTCATTTTTACCGAAGATAATGAGAAACCAAGAACCATTCCCAAATACCGCAAAACTTTAAGCACTTTCACCGTCTTTTGTCCTTTACCCCGGGATTACTTGCACAGCGGAATCCAAAAAAATCGGAAGCATAATTTGCAAAAGCGAAATTTCGATGAAATACAGAAGATGAGAATGGATCCCCCTTCCATGAGCCACCACGCAATACCTTGTATTTCCCCCCAGTCGGCACAAGCTCAACCTCTTTTGTATTTGTCGCCTGCACAATTTTTCCTTTAAACAAATCTAACGGCGCGTCAGATCCAGGATAAGGCGCAAAATCATCCGCCGTCCACTCATTCACGTTACCCGCCATATCCATTACTCCATAGGGGCTAACGCCGTTTGGATAAGCATTCACATTGGTTGTAGACCCCACATTATAGTAAGTATTCAGCCGCTCCGGTTCCATCTTGTTACCCCACGGCCAGCGCCTTCCATCCGTTCCACGCCCGGACTTTTCCCATTCCGCTTCAGAAGGAAGTCGTTTGCCTGACCACTTAGCATAAGCTGTTGCATCGTACCAAGAGACCATAGTTACGGGGCGCAACGCTTCGCCTGAAGGAATTTTTCCTTTTTTCCAGTTCAGCGGCGGACGACGTGAAGTAGCAACTACAAATTTGGCATATTGCGCATTAGTTACAGGATATTTGTCTATCCAGTAAGCGGGCAATTTAACTGTATGCTTCGGACGATTTTGTGCATCTGCACGTTCTAAATCTGTACCCATCGAAAAGGCTCCCTCAGGGATCAATACCATACTCTCTACTTCGAGCCATTCCTCTTTGGAGATCAAGCTTTCAATTTCTTTAGCGCTATATCCTACCGCATGTTTTTTCTCTGCCTCATGCACACTATGCAATACTAAATCCTCACCGGCAGCGCGTATATGGGATGATTCATCCTTCAATTCGTAGGTTGCGCGTGTGCGCATTTCTCCCATACGATCGAACCCCTGATTAACCACATACAAGGTAATCCCAATTGCTAACAAGACAAAGCAAATTATAAATGTAGCCGATAAGTAACGTTTGCGACGTGCATAATCTGCAACAGGAAGCACAGTTTTTCTGTTCGCAGAAGTAACTGTCATCTAAATATTACCTTCTCTATTACTGGCACGTTGCTTATATAAAATATCTCGGGAACTTCTCCCGTATGTTCCTTTCACCATGATTTCACCCATGACTCCGCCGAAGGCTGCCGAAGTCATTACTACAGTCACAAACAAAGCCCACATGCCAAAAGGCATTAGCGACGTATCTTCCGGAACTGTATTTACATAGGCACTTTCCAAGTAACCAATCGATTTAACTATAAGTGGCGGGAAGTAACACAGCCATTTGCCGCCAAGTCCAAAAATAACAGCAACCAATACACCGACAAAAAAAGGTAGCACCAACATATCGATGACCCACAGGCCATTGAAGTCAAGAATGCCGCGAAATAACTCGATTTTCACTCCAAGCAAGCGGTCGCCAAAGTAGTTCAGCGCACAACCCACGATAACTGCCACCACTCCGTTGAAAAATCGGACTCTAGTCAAGGGAGACAATTTACTCATGGACGATACTCTTTACCAGTAAGTATTTCTTGTTCGGCTTTACGCGTTTCTTCAAGATACCAGTCTTGTACCTTCAGACTTGCCATATAGCGCGCTAGAAGTCGCCGTTCACTTTCAGGCAGATGCGCATACGATCGCATTTGATACTCTTTCTTTAAGCGGGATGGCAATATTGTTTGAGGATTTATAGCAGAAAAATACTGGTAAAACCAGTCTTCACTTCGCAATGAACCCATACCGTCCAATATCGGAGCGGGTACGGCTTTCATAAGATCACGCACTGTCCACAATGAATGACAGCTTTTACAATTTTGCTGGCGATATATATCCATAGCAGTGCGTTCCAAAGCAGCAGATGCGGTGCTGTAATAAGGAATTCCTTTATCGACTTCCTGAATAGTATTGAGACGCCATAGATTGCGCCCCATAAAACCTACAACCACAATTGCAATTATTACAAAAACAATTTTTTCGCCTGGTTTCATTGGTCCTGTTGCTTTTCTTTTTCCTGACGCTTTAAAACACGCTCTCGGCTTTGCATCTGTGCGGCATTGACCTCGCGACTTTTAGCATATTCTTGAGGTGACATTTTTTCTCTATCGCCTTCATCAAATACTAGATACTTAATGTCCTCATCGAACTGCTCATTTTTTAGTCCCCATCTAATCCAATATATGACAGCAAGAATTATCATTCCTCCAACAACAAGCCAAAGGTAAATAGACCATCCATCATCTAACGATTGCAAGTAGCTTTCCATTTTTTCTCCATCGGTCGTTATGTAACTATCCTCGTGGTTAATCTAGTAAAGATTCCCGCCCAACATTTGCAATCCGCCAAAAATGACTGCAACTATGATGCCTGTAATTATTAGGCCAAACATCACTTTCTCACCAGTTCTCATTTTTTTTGGCGCATGATTTCCGAACATCACCATATACACGATGCCAGAGAACACCACTACACCCAACAGCATGAAAAAAAACACACCCGTGCTAAATTGCTGACTGCGCATCCCTTCTATGCTTAGATCTAATTTTGGTGAGTATGTTGTGTTAGCTAACACATTAAAAAAACTGCCGACATTTAATCCTTCAAGAAAGGAATAAATAATAATCTCCATTCATTCCCAATGAATCCTTGTAAAAAAGATTATGCCGCCCGTACGGCGGCATACCTTATTCATTTAACTTGCAACAGCAATGCTAGCTATTTTTTGACCTTATTTGAGGACTTTTCTTATCATAATTGTCCACAAAAAAACTATAGAAATAAGGAACACAAAATCCTATTGTAACTACCGCCGCAAAGCATATTGGTCCATAATCCAAATCTATCATCTGATGCCTCCGTAATATAATTTTAATTAAGCGTTATGCCGTCTTTCACCGTGGCGTGGGTCAGCTTCATGATGACGTGGCTGCCAGTGATATGCAGGCAATCGCTTCACAGTAACTGTTACACCAATAAAAAACATCGTAAGGTAAAACAAATCAATCGTATATCCTTTATCCCACCAAGGCTGTTGACGTACTCGTTTACCATTAGCGCGAAAATTACCTTCAAAATTAGCAATTTTCACCACTGGTCCTACTACAGTGTAATCCTTAAGATCCACATCTGGAAGCTTCATTATTTCCTCTATTTGCGGCTTAATCACGCGCAAGTCGTCCATACTCACCGGATGTCGACCCAGCTGAGCTTTGAATTGACTGTCTTTATTAATTTCAACAATACGTTTCATTGCTGCACCATCACCCTGAGCTTCTTGTATCGACTGGATTTCAGGAGTATCCATAACTTTAATATAGTCAACGTAGATCGCAGCTGTAGGACGCTGTCCCCAGAGAGGTACCGTGGTCAGGAAGGCTGTTGCAATCGTTAGCGCGACCAGAATGACAACAGGAACTGGCAAACGGTTGTTATCCTCTGTCATCCCACCAAGATCTTCAGCCTCCCAAAGTGCTTTGGTTCGTTCTCCAGTCTCTGCGTGCGTCAAAGTAACCAGCGGTGCATTAAATACCCAAGGCATATCGTCCCCCTTAAATTATTTCAGATTTATTACAAAGTCAATCAAGTTCCGAATTTCGCTATCCTTAGCGTACATGGGCACGTCTGGGGGAGTAGTGATTTTACCTTCTCGATATTCATCGTACTCAGAACGCCATTTTTTGAAATCAATTTTTTTGCCGTCAGCATCGACCTCGCCCCATAAATAATCAAAACGCGGCATGATGGAATGCGGTTGCACTAATCGCGGATTAAAGAAATGTAACATCATCCACTCTCTAGATGCATTGCGTGAACCAACATGCAGCAAATCCGGTCCCTTGCGGTCAGACCCAAACGCTGTTGGTGATTCGCCATTAAAATCGCCAAGCATAGGAGGAGCGCCAAACACTTGCCAATCTTGCGTTTGTTCAGGCAACAATGTATGGCACCACCAACAACCCTCTCGCACAAACATTGTTTTTCCAGACCCGGCATGCAATATATCTGAATCTGCAGCTTGTTTTAAAACTTCACTTGGTGTCCAGCCTTTTGTGGCTGTCGCATTTTCCATATATGCAAGTGGCTTATCCTCAAAATTCAGCAATTGATCACTCTTCTTAATCAAGAAAACAACACCATCTTCTTTCCTTGCTTCTTTTATGCGACCTTCCTTGACGCTAAGCTCCTCAACTCCTTTACCCAAGTTGGCAGTGTGAGTCACGCCATTCGGCAATGACGTTCCTGCAGGATATACGTATGCATACACAGGCTCCATCGGCGCACCGCTTTTTGGATCCTTCCTGAGCAACACTTTCAATGGCTTATTCAGTCCATTCAGCAATGGATCTGAAAGTTGCCACCCAGAATCCCACCCTGAAGTCAGCTGCTTGTCCAAGCCAACCTCGGAGACGATTGACGCCGCGAGATCAAAACTTGGAAACAGCAAGGTTATACTCATTGACAATGCGAATGCCAATCCAAACATTCTTGAACCGATTCTATACTCTCTAAAATTCATAGTTTTCTCCCCAGATTCTGGCTTAATGTTTTAGGTTTAACGTTCATACGCCAATTCGTGTGGCATACGTCCGGCCGGAATAACAGCACCTTCACGCGCAGTCATCCACATGTTATATAACCAAATAAGGGTTGAAGAAAACACCATAGTCCCGCCCAACCAACGTGCGATCATATAAGGATGCTCAGCGATCACGACATCGATGTATGGCACTTCATATATTTTACCAGCGCCCTGAATTAAGCCGGCAATCGTCATTGATATCCAGTAAGTACTAAACCCAATCAACAACAACCAGAAATGCAGGTTTCCTAAAGTCAGCGAGTACAATTTGCGCTTCATCAATGTTTGCAAGCCCAAGTATACGGCAGCCGCCTCGAGAAACGTCGAGAATCCCAGCAACGCAAGATGCGCGTGCGCCACCATCCAACCTGTACCATGAATGTACCAGTTGATCGAGCGTGTTTGCTGGAAACCACCCTGCATATTGAGCGGGATCGCCAGCAATACACCAACTACTGTAAAACGCACCTCAAGGTTCTCGACAAACATATTCCACTTACCTTGCATGGTCAACAGTATGTTCGACACAAATGCAATCGCCGGCACAAGAATCAACACCCCTTCCACTGAAGCGAAAGACTTCAACCACTCAGGCAAAGGAGCCGACATCAAATGGTGCGCGGCCGGAGTTGAATAAAACACGACGATTGACCAAAAGTGCAAGTGGCCTATTCGGTGAGAATACAATGGATTACCTGTCACCTTTGGGATAACGTAATAAGCGATTGCTGCCGCTACCGGAGTAATCCACAGTCCAAGAACGTTATGCGCAAACCACCAAGTCATGTAAGCTTCTGTCAGACCAGTAAGGTGGAAGTACTCTGGCAGATTTCCCACCAAAAATACGATGATCAACATAAAAGTTGCGGCTGCAAAAAACCAGTTGGTCGTATAAATACCTTGAGTACGGCGCTTTATTATGGTCATCCATACGTTAACCGCCAATGGAATGCTTATAAATGCAGCTATAGCAAGATCCAGCGGCCATGGGAAGTCAGAATACTCACGCCCGGAGGTCACACCCATCCACAATAGAGTCAGACCCAAAAGCAGGGAAATATTCCACATCATGCAATTCCACAAACCAAGCTTCTCTGACCATAGCCTGGTGTTCCCCAATATCGGAGTGATATACATCATGGCCATTGCGAACGCCATCGAAATCCAACCGAAAATTACTGCCAGCACATGCACCTGACGCATGTGGCCGAAGGCAAACATTTCCGTCCCGGTTACAAAATCAGGGAAAGCAAGCTTAGCCGCGTTGAATGACCCCAACCCAGTTCCGATCACGAACCATAAAATGGAAGAAAAACCAAAGAAAATCGCCGCCGAACCGACCGGGATAGCCTCATTTTTACCGAATAAATACTTAAGAATCATGCTGCATCTCCTTGTTTTAGCTCTTGGCAGACTTATTGGCTGCCGCAACTAGCGTTAATTCCACTATAATTTTAACTTATTATTTTTTTGACGTTTTATGCGGTGCAACCGAAGATATCTCTTCTTTAATTATGTCGCCTACCGTACCACCGATTGTCTCACCCAATGCATCTGTACCATCCGGCAAATGAATTTTTTCGTGCGGCATTAATACATACCACGATAGCCACATACTAGAAAACGCCAAGAGCATACAAAACGTTCCTGCTATTATTACGAGCATGTTTTCCCTCCTTTATTTAAGGTCGTCAGATTTATAAAGTAACTTATACACAGGCAAGCCCATGATTTAACCATGACGTCCATTTTCAATCGTATCATGTCGCTTTAAAGCGAGTGCCAGCATTAACGTAAACACAAAACCAAACGCAAGCATCCAAAAACTCATAAAACCATTAAATGTTGTAGGGATATATGAACCGGAACCTACTCCACCCCAATCTTCAAATCCTGCGCGCCCCATCCAACACATTAGGGCAGCCCCGAACACGCTGCCATTACCCATACCAGTTACAAATCCCGCAACAATAATAACCCAAAATGACCTAGATGCTATTGACTGTCTTTGCATTTTTCATTTCCTCCCCCGGTTTTTATCTAAAAATATTTAGATTTTTTACTAATTTTTTAAGCGGAACTCGGATGCTTTCAAGCAAATTTACTCTGCAACCGAATTCCTTCTGGCAATAAATTTCTGTTATGTACCAGCGACTACTAAAATTCAGTGATATAAAAATGCAGTGATATAATAAAACCCTACGCTTAACCTTGTCAAGGCATAGTGCATTTAAACCAAACAATAATATTGATTATGAACATTAATACCTTTCTGTCGCGTATGCCTCTTCGCTATTGGGGATATCTTTCGTTGTCTTTATGGGGTGGGGCAATCCTTTTTTTGTTGCGCCCAGACCTTTACAGTTTAGATGAGGGTTCTGCCAAATCCATTTTATTGGCATGGTCAATAGCTGATCAGGTTGCAGCTTCAGTTGTAACTTTTGGTGTGCCTGATTTACGCGCATTGTTGTTTTTACCTGTGGCATTTCTTTGGACGGGCAATGTTTTTGCAGCCAAAGTTTTCACCACTCTTTTGCTTGCCTTTTCTATTTGGTTACTGTACTTATGGAACCGACACAACGTCAATGCTGAAAGTGCGTTAGTTGCCAGTGGGTTGCTGATTGTATCGCCGCTAATTCTGGAACAAATTGATACACTCTCTCCCGGCATTTACTTGTTGCCGGCGTTTGCTTTGGGTGCATGGTTGAATGCAGAATATCGCGCAAATCCTCGCCCGGGTGGCGGTTGGTATTTTTCTCAATTACTTGTCAGCGCCTTCAGCGTAAGCTTGCATCCCATTGGCCTTGCTTATCCGTTAGCGTTGCTTTGGTCATGGTACAAAGATCCGCTGGATCAAAAGCAGCAAAAATATTTTTTTATCGGTATAAGTTTTGTTGTTCTCTTTACCTTACTCATGTTAAGGGGCTGGAATTACATCGAATGGTTCCAAAATCCTATTAAAAGTCTCGCAATTACTATACTCGGATCGTCTTTGGGTGGTGAAATATCTGCTGTCCGCTGGATAGTTGGAGGGTGTGTGCTTGTGGGGCTTGTAATCGTCGTGATCAAGCAATACCGCAACCTATGGTCAGACTTTACGGGACGCACCTTACTTATTGGCTTGACGCTGGGAGTCACAACAAGTGATTCGGCATGGGGCATAATTGCGTTAAGCCTTATTTTGTATTTTGGAATTCCGTTGTTATTACAGCTGCATCATGACCACGCAGGCAAGGGATTTGTGCAGCAACGGGGCCTGATGATGCTATTTATTATCATTCTTTCCTCAGTATTTATGCGGGCTGATAAAAGCCATTACGAAATTTGGCAGTCTGGCTTTCTATCTGAAGAGGATCAATTAATTCACTTTCTTGTTGAAGAGGCTGATAATGCCCGGAAAATTGCTGAAGAAGACAAAGGCGGAAGAAATCCTGTTTCTTTACGTGTAGCCAGTCAATGGCCAAGCCGTACCATGATCGCATGTAAATGCGATACGTTGCCGTTACCCCCCGCTGCAAAAAATCCGCAGGCTCAGCTCACCATGCTGCACAGCATTACCCACTTATTATTCAATCCACGGCAAGCCAGCAATACAGCGCTGGCACGAAACTTATCTATTCTTGGTGGGGGTGTCATTGAAACTATCGCATTACAACCAAGCGGGGTACTTTTACATTTCAAAAATATTAATACACCAGCCAACCTAAAGAATGGTAAATAATCCATATGTGAATTGCGTAATTAATTTTCCAACAATCCTACCATGTTGATGGTTAAAGGTTAGCTGGGTTTAATCGGCTCGTGCCCCAATTGGTGAAAGATTTATTTTAACGATATGTATAAGCTTATACAGGAAATTATAGTTTATTTAATCGTAGCTCTCAGCTCCCTGTTCATCATGAGCTATGCTGTGCATATGCTAGTTGGTGGCTTAGTTAGTAAGGAAACCGAAAGTTTACTGATTATATTCACTTGTGTCATTGGTGTAGTGGCTATAGGATTGATGGTTTGGGATGTAACACAACGCCGCAAGGGCATTAAATAGCGACATCTCGCACCGCTTTAAATTTCTAGGGTTCTACAAGTAGGGCGCCTGTAAAAATGACTAAGGCACGTACCAGCAGCACCGCCTTACCTTGCGCACGGTGATCAATGCGCACGCTGTTATCACAACGCAGCATACGCAGAGCGGTCTTAACTTGCATTACATATAACGCATACATCATCACAAGCATCATGAAATGTATCCATACTAGAAATGAAGTCAATTCGCTTTCTACAATCAAACGCCGATACCAGCCCTTATAAAGATAGAGATAAACCGGCATCCCTAAATCAAACAAAATTACTGAAATCATTACCAGCACGTGAAACGTGCGTTGATTAGCGTATCGAAATGCTGTCAACATTAACGCATAGGTCACCAATGCGGCCCAAACTGTGCCAGCTGTTAGCATATTTTATGCCTACGCACCTTATTTACATTCTCCATTAGCTCTTCTGGACGGCCATACCTGCTAGTTACTCCGTAACCATTTATTCACTTCACTTTAGTCTATTTTTAACCCCGACTGTTCATTAGAACAGCATCCGTATTAAAAAACAGGGGAATTTCTAATGAAATCATTAGAAATTCCCCTGTTTTTTAATACGATGTCTAGCTAGTTTTAAGCATTTCCTGAATTGCTTGGTAATCTTTTATGCTGGAAAACTGTCCTTTATGAAATACAAATTGCATGCGCTGGCCTAATTTATCCAGACCTGCCAGACCAAACGATCGGCCTGAGTAATCCGCGTAAATTCGCACATCTTTCACTAACTCCACTTGCTCTCCATTGCGCATAATAATTTGAGTTACCGGCTTACCTATTTCAATTGCGATAGGCGCGGTAGGCAGCAACATTAACCGGGTTTTCAATATTCGGTTGGCACCAACGATCAAAAAGAAACTGGCCAGAAATGAGAACAAATATGCCAAACTGACATCTCCGCTATACCAAAATTTGGCTACCATTGACAATAAAGCTATCACTGTAGGCACATACAGCAACAAATCCCACACCATGCCTTTGTGGTCTTGCACTAAAATAAAACGCGTAACATTCACTCTATATCAACCCGCGTGACTTTCTGTTCCTGCCTTAAGAATCTTTGTAATTCCCGCTTCCATTTCACCATGCAACATGCGTCCAGGCTGAACGCCGCTAACAACACCTTTATCATTTATAAAGAAAGTCCAAGGATCACCCATCACGCGATATGCCTTAAATGCTTGCGGATTTTGGTATTGATCCATATGTAAAAAAAGCACCTGAGTTTGATATTTTTCCAATAGTGCTTTCATTATTTGCAACTGGCCATCGCATACGGTGCAATGGCCAGGTGTGGCAAACTCCAGGACGATAGGCTTACCGAGCGCCAACGCCTTATCCAATGAGTATTGATACATGCGTGCATCTGGCTGACGATATGTCGTCATTTTGCTCATGTCTCCGCCGACATCCGCCAATGTTTTGGTCGGCAAACTAGGCGCAAGCATACCCTTCTGCATCACTCCCATTGAAGCCCCCCCTATGCTCCATGCGGAAAACTGTTCGCCACAGCCACTAACAAGGCAGGAGGCAACGAGCAGCCATAATATTCTTATGTTCACCTGGGTCGGTTCCATCCATTACATGTGCGATATATGTTATATCCCCAGATAATGTTAGCCAATAAAACCACACTACCGAAAATTCCTGAGAGGGACATAAAACGTGATGCTGCCAACTCTCCGTCATCATCAATAAAAATACCAATCAGCCCCGCAGCGCTGAAGAAAACCACGACCCCCAGCAAGCCCAGATTATGCATCCAGAAATGAATCTTGACCAAGCGTAGACTATAAATGGAGCGACGCACTAATCGTGGAATGAGATAATATACTGCGCCGAAAATAGCCATTTCCACCCATCCCAACAAATTAATATGGGTATGCCCTAAAACAATCCTGTGGCCGGGTATCCCGCTATTAACAAAATGTCTAAAGGTGGGGATCCCGCCCATCAACGCCCCCCATGAAAAACCAATTATGCTGTAAATGATGCATGCGTAAATAAACCACAATGTATATTTTGTATATTCTTTATCCTGAGCCCAAGGCTCATTTAGTCCCTGTATCATTCTTAATCTCTTTCGCTTTTGATTTCACTTCTTCACGTACATCCTTATACTCCGATTTCCAACTGTCTGGCGCCCACATCCTGACCATCTCATCAATAAATTTGGATTCTCCACCCACCGGTGGGAGTCGAGACGCATTAGACCCAGGGTTGGCTCGTAACTCGGAAAGAAACACAGCAATCGCTTGCAAATCCGCTTGTGGCAATTTCGCTACGAAAGCAGCTCCTTTAGAAGGGCCATGATCCATCGTCGTTCCAGGATACGTCGCTTCTGGATCTATT
>JANMWF010000133.1:0-10360 GCA_031393845.1 Nitrosomonadales bacterium
TCTGGCAAGTAATTATTATGCACAAAGGCAGCCTCAAATTATGACACGCCTCGCTCCCTGTTTACTGCCCTTCTATATTAAGTTATGCAACGATCTACTTATCTGCATGGCCGGCATTATTAAAAGAGGGAAGCTCTGCCACTAAGATGCTGTTTCAGAATATTATTATTTATAATTTTTATATTAAATTACATATGATAGAAACATATTCTGTCCATATTTTGATCAGCATAAAACTGGGCTTTAAACTGAATTTTTGAGCGCCCCCCCTTTGCCTGACTGATAAACACTGTCAGAATGTCCGAATAATTCATCGCGCAGGAGATTGCTATGAAAGCACCTATCCGCATCGCTGTCACTGGCGCTGCTGGTCAGATCAGTTACAGTCTATTGTTTCGCATCGCCAATGGCGACATGCTGAAGCACGAACAGCCCATCATCCTGCAACTGCTGGACATACCCCAAGCGCAGCAAGCGTTGCGTGGCATTGCGATGGAGCTGGAAGACTGCGTATTTCCCATGTTGCAGCAGGTTATCATTACCGATGACCCCAAGATTGCCTTTCGCGATGCAGAAATTGTCCTGCTGGTTGGCGCGCGTCCGCGTAGCAAGGGCATGGAACGCAATGATCTAATCGAGATCAACGCTGGAATCTTCGCCGAACAGGGCAAGATTCTCAATGCATTCGCCGCACCCCATGTCAAAATTTTAGTGGTAGGCAACCCGGCTAACACCAACGCACTAATTGTCATACGTAACGCACCTGACCTTAACCCGAAGAATGTCAGCTCTATGATGCGGCTTGATCACAATCGCGCCATCGCGCAGGTAGCGCGCAAACTTTCCCAGCCCATAGGCAACATCAAAAAAATGGTGATATGGGGCAACCATTCCGGCACACAATATCCAGATCTGTCACATGCCGAAATACGAGGGCGCAAAATCCTCGATATTCTGCCAGACCATAACTGGATTGAAAGCGAGTTTATCCCCACCGTGCAAAAGCGTGGCACGGTTGTGATCGAAGCGCGCGGTTTAAGTAGCGCCGCCAGCGCTGCCAACGCAGCCATCGGCCATATGCATGATTGGATACTTGGCTCGCACCATGATGACTGGGTCACCATGAGCGTACTATCGGATGGAAGTTACGATATACCAGCAGGTGTGGTGTACGGTTTTCCGGTCACTTGTCACAACGGCGACTACCACATTGTGCAGAATCTGCCCATAAGTGAACTCGGCCGCCGACATATGCTGGAAAGTTATCGTGAGTTATTGAAAGAAAGTGAGCAAATAAAACATCTGCTAGGTTAACTATCAAGAACAATTCATTTTCTTGTTTTAATTTTGGCCCCACCATCTGGGGTCACAAAGGCTAAAAAATAACAAAATGGGACGACATTATTGCTTTAATACTCCATAAAATTAGATCGTCGATTACTCAATAATGAGATGCAAAATGACGTTGAATCCGCAAGATTTAGAAAAAATATCCACCCTCACCTTAAAGTACTACGACCAGCATGCCGAAGATTTTTTTGCCGGCACACGCAATCACGACGTCAGTCAGAACATTATGTCGTTGCTACACTACATCGAGAGTGAGCCTCCTTTCAATATACTAGATTTTGGCTGCGGACCGGGACGAGACCTCAAGGTGTTTGTCCAAATGGGGCATATTGCGGTGGGCTTGGATGGCAGCAAGTGTTTCGCTGCGATGGCGCGCGACTACAGCCGTTGCGAAGTATGGCAGCAGGATTTCCTCAAGCTCGATCTCCCGACTAAGCATTTCGATGGAGTGTTCGCCAACGCCTCACTTTTCCATGTGCCAAGCCAAGCGTTGCCACGCATATTACGTGAGTTGCACATGACGCTGAAACCGGGCGCAGCTCTATTTAGTTCCAGCCCACACGGGCATAACGAGGAAGGATGGAACCACGGGCGCTACGGCGTATATTACAATCTTGATACTTGGCGGCGCCTCATGTCCGACGCGGGATTCACTGAACTTACCCACTATTACCGTCCCGACAATCTGCCGCGAGAACAGCAGCCTTGGCTGGCGAGCGTTTGGAGGCGACAGTGAAAAAAAATCCTTCAAAAAGTGAGGCATTTTGGCTTGTATTACGTCATAATGAAAAACATTATTAAAAATAATAAAGAGTTAAACGCCTTCCGCATTGGTGATCTATTCCGCTTGAACTACCCAAGATGGCCATTGCAATATGGCTATTTATAATCGGGATTAAATCCAAGGAATCCATTATGATTGACCCTCCCTCACAGGAAAAAAAAGCAGCAAGTCATACCCCACGTCCGTTTATTGACCTGATAGTCAGCATTCTTACTCCTACCGTTGTTCTGATGAAATTCAGCAATGAAAACAGTCTTGGTGCGAGCGGTGCTCTAATTATAGCCCTGGCTTTTCCGCTAATATGGGGCTTGTTTGAGTTTTTTAAATATAAAAAATTCAACTTCATAACACTTCTTGGCTTGATCAGTACGTTGCTCACAGGCGGTATTGGTTTACTGGCATTGAATACCCAATGGCTGGCAATCAAGGAAGCTGCCATTCCCGGCCTGATTGGCATTGCTGTGCTTCTTTCTACCTACTCACGTTATCCGCTAATCAGGACACTGCTGTATAACCCAGCCGTTATTGACATTGAAAAAATCACACAAAAGCTCGTTGAAAATAACAATACTAAAGCCTTTGAAGCACGTTTATTAAACGCCACTTACTTGCTTGGAGGTACCTTTTTCTTTTCTTCAGGGATGAACTATGCTCTCGCAAAGTGGATTGTTGTCAGCCCTACAGGTAGCGTTGCCTTCAATGAGGAGCTGGGACAATTAACTTTGCTGAGCTATCCAGTGATCGCGATTCCTTCCATGCTGATGATGATGATGATCTTTTATTATTTATGGCGCACTATTTCCAGTCTGACCGGACTCGCTCTAGACGATGTACTCGCATCCAAAGGACTTAAAGATGAAAAATATGATTAGTGTATGGCGTAGCATTTGGACTTTCATCATGCTGATTTTTGTAATCATCGCGATTTTTGTGCTTATCGGCGTGCTCGGCCTTATTCTTTTCCCGTCACATTGGCTCTCTTGATGTCTAGATGACGAACAATGCATTTATAAAACAAAGCAAAATCATATCCAATCCTAATTCAGCACTGGATCACCATTGATAAATATCGCAAATTCATCAGCTGGCAGCGGACGGCTGTAATAATAACCTTGAATCTCATCGCAGCCTCGAGTACGCAAGAAATCCAGTTGCTCCAACGTTTCCACTCCTTCCGCGATGACCTTTAATTTAAACTGGTGACCCAGGCTAATGATGGAACGCACGATAGCCGCATCATTTTCATCAGTAGCAATGTCACGTACAAAGGATTGGTCCACCTTTAATCGATCGAGCGGCATTTTCTTCAAATAACTAAGGCTAGAATAACCAGTGCCGAAATCATCTATGGCTAATTGCACGCCCAGTTCATGCATCTGGGCCAGGAAAGCCATTGACGCTTGAGCCTCGTTCATCATGACGCCTTCGGTAATTTCCAACTCCAAGTCTTTTGGATGCAGCCCTGTTTCTTCTAGTATAGCGATGATCATTTGCGCCAATTGAGGCTGACGCAGTTGACTGATGGATAAATTAATAGATATCGGGAATATGGACATCCCCTGCCGCCGCCATTCGGCCAGTTGCGCGCAAGCTGTGCGCAGCACCCATTCGCCTATAGGTATAATCTGCCCGGTCTCTTCGGCCACAGGAACAAATTCTGCTGGCGCAACAAAACCATTTTCTGGATGTTTCCAGCGCAGTAATGCCTCCACACCGCATACCATTCCGCCGATCAAGTTCGCTTGGGGCTGATAATGCAACATGAACTCATTGCGCTCCAACGCCAAGCGGATATCATTTTCCATAGAAAACAGTTGATGGGCACGGAAATTCATTTCCGGCGCAAAAAACAGGAAGTTGCTGCGGCCCTCAGCTTTTACACGATACATCGCCACGTCGGCATGCTTGATCAACGTATTGATTTCGTCTTCCCTATCCGCATTGTCAGGATAGATACTGATGCCGATGCTGGCATGCGTGGCGATTTGTAGAGTGCCGACATCACAAGGAGTAGCCAGCGCCTTGAGTATCTTGCCAGCCACACGTGCCGCGCCCTTTGCATCAGTCTCACGCAGTAATACGATAAATTCGTCGCCACTGATACGTGACACGGTATCACCCTCACGCACACATTCCTGCAAACGCAGCGCCACTGCCTGTAATAATTTGTCGCCCACCGCATGCCCCATCGAATCGTTTACATACTTAAAACGATCAAGATCGATGAATAGCAGTGCAAATTTATGCTTGTCGCGATGTGATTCAGCGATCAACTGTCCAAGACGGTCATGCAGCAAGGTACGGTTGGGCAGACCAGTCAACACATCGTAGTAGGCAAGGGACTGAATGTGCTGCTCAGATTCCTTGCGTTTGGTGATGTCAACCCTGACCGATATGTAACGTACAATTTGCCCGTTCGCATCTTTAAGCGGCACGATAGCGCTATCCACCCAATACAGTGCACCGTTTTTTGCGCGGTTACAAATTTCACCGCGCCAGATGTCACCGCGGGCAATGGTAGCCCACATCTCGACGAAAAAAATGCTTGGATGTATCCCGGAATTAACGATACGATGATCATGGCCGAGCATCTCCTCCCGGCTGTAGCCGCTGACTTCACAAAACTTATCATTGGCCTGAATGACGCGCCCGAAAGGGTCGGCGACGGAAACGAGAGCGTGCTGGTCAATGGCTTGGATATAGCTGATTAACTCTGCGGAACTCCGCTCTGCGGCTTCTTTGGCACGCAGCAGCAAGCTTTGAGTTTCCTTGCGTGCTGTGATGTCGTGGATGAAGGCGCAGAACTCATGCTTATCCTTCTGCTTGACCGGAGATATTGCCAATTCGATGGCAAATTGATGACCATCGCGATGCAAGCCTGCTATCTCTATACGCTTATTCAGTGCAGGTCCCTCGCCGGAAGCCAAAAAATGTTTCAAGCCCTGAATATGTGCATTGCGATACTGCGGCGGAATGATCATATCGTGCAGCATGTGTCCGATGGTTTCTTCCCGGGTCCAGCCAAAAATATTGGCTGCCTGACCATTCCAGCCGGTGAGAACGCCCTCAGCATTCATTAGTATTACGGCGTCCGGGGCAGCATCAATAATGGTGCGCAATCTCGTCTCGATCTCGACCAGCTCCATTTCCTCCAGCTTTTTTCTGGTCACATCCTGCACCACACCCAGCATCTTCAGCGGGGTTCCATCTGTATCGCGTATTACACCGCCGCGCTGATGTAACCAGCGTACTGTGCCATCTGAGCAAATAACTCGATGCTCTATATCGTATCTAGCGCTTTTTTCAACGCAGGCATTCATTGAAGCGATCAAGTTCTGACGGTCATCCGGATGTATGCTGGTCAGGAAATCTTCATAAGTACCATTCTGTTTTCCTGCAGAGCAGGCCATAAGGGCAGAAATATGGTCGCACCAATACAGTTCGCTAGTGCGAATATCCCAATCCCAAGTGCCGATCTCGCCATACATCAGACTAAGGCGTAGGCGCTCTTCGCTCTCGATTAATCGTTCATTCATCTTCCGCGCAGCTCGAAGAGCGCGTTCCCGACCACGCACCAGCAATCCTGTAAGTAGCCCCAGCAATATACTCACGACTAAGCCAACCACGACGATGGATTGCGACTTTTCTTCGACCATCTGCGCCTCAAAGCTAGGAAGAGAACTAATAGCCATGGTCCAAGTGTGGCCAGCAATTTCAAGGTGCTTGGACGCATGAAAGAGCGAGTCCATCGGGATGCCGTTTTTATTGGCGCTACCGGCAACATGCATTAGCGTCTTACTCGACATCTCCTTGCCGTCGTATATTTTGATGTCGATGTCAGGAATACGCGCATTGAGAATGCCACGCATAAGATCATCCATCCGAAACAGAGCACAGACCCAGCCAATAAGGTTGACGTGACGCTCAGCCAAGGTTGCATGTGGCGCACCGTTTTTATAAATGGGCAAATACATTAGAAAGCCTGCCTGCGCGCTCTCGCTATTTTCCTGTATCAATTTAGTCTTGCCGGTAATAACAGCTTTATTGTTGTCACGCGCTTGCTCCATTGCGACACGCCGCACCGGATCGGAATACATGTCGTAACCAAAAGTGCGTCGATTACCCTCTGAGAATGGCTCGATGAAAATGATGGAGGTGGTGATATCTTGCTTCCGATCAGGGCTATTGGGGTATGTGCGGAAGCTTTCTTTGGGGGTGTTGGCAGTGTGTTTGTCTTGCTTTGCCGTCGGTACGATCAGCGAAAAGCCCACGCCTTGTATACCAGGGAAGCTCTCCACGATATGTTGAGCGACGATATAGGCATGGAATTCGTCGCGCTCTACGCTGATGGAAGCGGCGAATAAACCTTGTACGCCCCGCAGCGCTTGTTCGTAAGCTTGCATGCGTTGTTCAATGCGGTTGCTGACATCAAGTAAACGGAAATTGAAATCATATTGCAACTCCCGTACAGCTTCGTAGTGTGCATTCTTCCACAACTGATGGGTTACAGCCAAAGAAACAATCACTACCAACCATGGTAGAAATCGGACAGCAGGAGACCATGATTGTAGCTGCTGAATGGGATTAATGCGTGATGCAGTGAATGGGTTCACCACGTTAATAATTTAGCATCATATTTTGCATGAAAACTCGATAATTGCAGTGTGGCTGGACATAGTTGCCTTAAGGTGTCTTATAAAAATTCACTTTTTGCATCTTATTAATAATCATCTTGAATATTACCTTACGACAATCTGTAGCAATACTTTAAGGCACTCCATGTTTTCCTGAATGTATATGTAATTCGGTCTTTTATGTAGCATGGATTTATGGGACGCAATGTGATTTTAGGGCACCTCTAAAATCCAGGTTTCCTCGTCTCCGCTGCATTACGTTGCTTAAAAATATTGACAATGGCAGATATGTACTTGCAAAACTCTGAGCAATTAGCGATGCCAAAAGTAAATATCCCGGCAAACCGGGATATTATTCTGGAATGAAATCATCTATTAACTTAGTGATGTAACGCTTTGATTATATCCTCGACTACTTTTTTTGCATCGCCAAACACCATCATGGTTTTGTCTAAATAGAACAAATCATTGTCCAGTCCAGCATAACCGACAGCCATACTGCGTTTGACTACCAGAATAGTACGCGCCTTGTGCGCATCAATGATCGGCATGCCATAAATAGGACAGTTCGGGTCAGTCTTGGCTGCAGGATTCACCACGTCGTTGGCACCGATGACCAGCACCACATCAGTATCGGCAAATTCGTTATTGATCTCGTCCATTTCAAATACTTGATCGTAAGGTACTTCAGCCTCAGCCAGCAACACGTTCATATGCCCCGGCATACGTCCGGCCACAGGGTGGATGGCATAACGCACTTTGACGCCCTTCTCGATCAAATGCTCAGCCATTTCGTTGATTGCATGTTGTGCCCGCGCCACCGCCAGACCATAGCCCGGCACAATAATGACGCTATCCGCATTGCCCATCAGGAACGCAGCGTCATCCGCACTACCGCTACGTACCGGTCGCTGCTCGACTTCACCAGCCCCCCCCACTAAGCCATCACCACCACCAAAGCCACCAAGAATTACATTGAAGAAGGAGCGGTTCATGGCCTTACACATAATGTAAGAAAGAATCGCGCCAGAGCTGCCGACTAACGAACCGGCAATAATCAGCATATTATTATTTAGGGTAAAGCCAATGCCCGCCGCCGCCCACCCGGAATAAGAGTTAAGCATGGATACCACTACTGGCATGTCCGCCCCGCCAATCGGCAAAATCAGTAATACTCCCAGTGACAGTGCTAAAGCAATCATGATCAGGAATGGTGTCCAGCTTTCCGTAAAAATGAACATGATGCCGAAGGCGATCATCACAACACCCAGAAACAGGTTAAACCAGTGCTGTCCAGCAAAATGCAGGGGCTTGCTGCCGAGCTTGCCAGATAGTTTTCCGAAAGCGATGATGGAACCGGTGAATGTAATTGCACCAACAAACGTGCCGATGAATAACTCAATCAGGTTGCTGGCGTGCAGCGGTGAGATGCCATAGGCGACTGGATTATAAAACGCGGACATGGCGACCAGCACCGCCGCCAGACCGACCAGCGAGTGCATTGCAGCCACCAATTCCGGCATGGCAGTCATTTGAATGCGTCGAGCGACCACCGCACCTACCGTTCCGCCCACGATAATGGCAAACGCAATATAAATCAGGTTCTGAGTGATAGTCAGTGTGGTGAGCACCGCAATGGCCATGCCTATCATGCCAAACATGTTTCCGCGCCGTGCGGAAATTGGAGAACTCAAGCCTTTCAGCGCCAGGATAAATAGAACTGCAGCGATCAGATAGGCTAATGCAACAAAATTTGCCGACATAATTTTTCCTTGATTATTTTTTTTGTAACTGCTTTACCTCGCAAGTCAGGTGAAGCATAGTGATGCTCAACAAAAAAGTAGGGAACCATTCACAAATTAATGACGGATATCGCTCCGCTGTACCTTTTTGCGTCTGAGCATCGACCTTCTGGGCTTATTTACTTTTCTTTTTGAACATGCTCAGCATGCGCTGTGTTACCAAAAAACCACCGAATACATTAACTGCCGCCAGCATAACTGCGACTAACCCCATTACCGTGCCGACGTCAAGTTGCTCGGGCCCCGCAGCCAGCATGGCACCGACGATAATAATGCCGCTAATTGCGTTAGTTACTGCCATTAGCGGCGTGTGTAGCGCAGGCGTGACATTCCATACTACGTGATAGCCGACTACCACCGCCAGTACGAATACGGTCAGATTGATAATTACAGGATCAATTGCACTACTCATTTCAAAACTCCTATGTTGAGATTGGCAAGCCTTAACCTTTCCCAGCTCACTTTATGAGGGGGAGAGGCTAATATCTTTATTTGATAACCACTTCTCCGTCAATACACAACAATGATCCGGCGATAATGTCGTCAGCACGATTGATGCTCATCTTTCCGCCGCTTTTGGGGTCGCACAGTAAATTCAGGAAATTCAACAAATTGCGTGCATACAAAGCACTGGCATCCGTAGCAACCAGAGCAGGCAGGTTGTCTTCACCCACCAGCGTGATGCCATGCTTAACCATCGTCTTCCCTAACTCGGACAACGGACAATTGCCGCCTGCCTCAACAGCCATATCCACAATCACGGAACCTGGCTTCATGGATTTGACCATATCTTCAGTTACCAGCACGGGTGCAGGTTTACCCGGAATCAATGCAGTGGTAATGACAATATCGGCTTGTGCCACGCGTTTGGCAACCTCCACCTTCTGACGTTCCATCCAACTGGCTGGCATGGAGCGGGCATAACCGCCAACGCCTTGGGCAATCTCCCGCTCCTCATCAGTTTCATAAGGCACATCAATGAACTTGGCACCTAGGGACTCCACTTGCTCTTTCACTGCAGGACGGACATCGGAGGCTTCAATCACCGCACCCATACGCTTGGCAGTGGCGATAGCCTGCAAACCAGCAACACCCACACCTAATATCACCACGCGCGCAGCCTTCACAGTTCCGGCAGCCGTCATCAACATCGGAATAAACCGTTTATATAAATTAGCCGCCACTAGCACCGCCTTATATCCGGCGATATTAGCTTGCGAGGATAGTACATCCATAGCTTGCGCGCGTGACGTGCGCGGCAGCTTTTCCATGGCAAAAGCGGTAATGCCCTGTTTAGCGTAGGCTGCAACCAAGTCCGCCTGAAAAGGTGAAAGCAAACCGATCAGCACGGTTTGGGCAGCCAGCTTTGCCAGCTCGTCTTCAGTTGGGGCTTTCACCCTAAGCATGATCTCCGCCTGAGCATAAACTTCCGCAGCGCTGACCAAGGTGGCACCCGCCGCCTGATAGTCGACATCGGGAATACTCGCTCCTGCTCCCGCACCCTGCTGCACCATGACTGCATGGCCGGCGGCCAGCATCTTTTTCACCGTTTCTGGCGTTGCCGCGACACGTGTTTCACCTGCGCGCGTTTCCGTAGGAATGCCTATACGCATGAAACATCTCCCATTTTAAAAAGGCCCGAATATGCCGGGCAGAAGTAACTATTCAAGTCACGCAAACATAATTCCCGTTCCCACTGAAATAGAAGCCTTGTCTGGTCACTGCCTCTCCACTGAGTTGAATTAGTAGGGCGAAAAGTTTTTTTATATTGTTTTTTGCCACGAACCCAC
>JANMWF010000215.1:0-2922 GCA_031393845.1 Nitrosomonadales bacterium
GAGCATTGGGCCGCAAATTCGAAGTTGCGCTCGGAGTAGTGTGTTGCTGAATTTTCTTGCGCAATGTATTGCGGTTAAGGCCTAATAATTCGGCTGCTCGCGTCTGGTTGCCGCCCGCATGTTGTAGAACGGCTTCAATTAATGGCTTCTCAACGCAATTCATCACCATGTCATACACTGCGCACGAAGGATCCTCGCCATCGAGATCCTTGAAGTAATCGTCCACTGCCTTGCGCACATATTTTGCAACGTCGTTCTCTCCCAACAAGCAATCATCTTCTTTTTTCATGCTGCCAGCCCCTCAACGTATTGTAGGCGCTCACCGCCCTGAAATTGCCCATCAAAAAAATCACTTACCGCCATCAATTGTTCCGCACTGCTTTCCAGTTGATTCATATGATGGCGAAAGTGCGCAGAACCAATCAGCCCCTTTGTATACCAAGAGATATGTTTGCGCGCCACGCGCAAACCCGTGTGTTCACCGTAGAACGAGTAAAGCTCATATACATGCTTAAGCAGCACGCGATGCACCTCGTCCACTTGCGGTGCGGGTAGATGTGTGCCGGTCTTGATGAAATGCTCAATCTCGCGAAACAGCCACGGACGCCCTTGTGCGGCGCGTCCTATCATCACGGCATCTGCGCCAGTTTGTTGTAGAACATAGCGGGCTTTTTCCGGGGTGGTGATATCGCCGTTAGCGATAACCGGGATGTTGACGTTGGCCTTAACTGCAGTGATTGTGTCATATTCCGCATCGCCGGTGTAAGCGCAAGCACGAGTCCGTCCGTGAATGGCGAGTGCCTGAATGCCGCTTGCCTCGGCGATTTGGGCGATACGAATTGCATTACGGTTTTGCTTATCCCAGCCAGTACGTATTTTAAGCGTCACCGGCACGGCCACTGCGCCTACTACTGCCTCTAATATTCTTGCTACCAGCGTTTCATCTTGCAACAGCGCGGAACCGGCCATCACGTTGCAAATTTTCTTCGCGGGACAACCCATGTTTATGTCGATGATCTGTGCGCCCTCATCCACATTATATTGAGCGGCTCGCGCCAGCATTTTTGGATCGGCACCGACAATCTGCACCGAGATGGGATCGACTTCGCCCTCGTGATTGGCGCGCCGCTTGGTCTTCTCGGATCCGTAGAGCAAAGAATTGGAAGACACCATCTCGCTCACCGCCATGCCTGCGCCCATACTTTTGCACAACATGCGAAATGGACGATCGGTCACCCCCGCCATGGGGGCAACGATCAGGTTGTTCTTGAGGTGATAGGGACCGATACGCATGACATTTTCCGAAAGGATGCGGATTATAAATTAATCAAACGTCCCGTGCTATCATCACTCGTCCAGAAGTGAAAAAATATTTTAGTAATGACATTCGACGTCCTGATTATAGGCGGCGGTCTGGTTGGTGCCAGTCAGGCCGCAGCGCTCAAGCCCAGCGGAATAAACGTGGCTCTGGTGGAAACCCAACCCACTGCTTTCTCTAATGAGGGCTGGGACAACCGGATGTATGCTATCAGTCCGGGCGGAGCTGCCTTTCTTACTCAATGCGATGCGTGGCAACACTTGGATATGAATCGTGTGCAGCCGGTCGAAACCATGCGCGTATTTGGCGATGAGGGCGGGGAACTTGATTTCAGTGCTTATCAACTGGGCGAGCCGGAATTGGCATTCATTCTGGAAAATCGTCTGCTGCAGCAAGTGCTGTGGCAAGGGCTACACGAGCAGGACAATTTAACTTTGTTTCACCCGGCGCACTGTGCCAGCTTGATCTGGCATGATGATGCCGCATACCTGCAACTTGAAGACGGGCGGACGCTTAAGGCAAAACTGGTGGTCGGAGCAGATGGGGGGAATTCCTGGGTGCGACAACAGGCCGGTATCGTTGCACCGCCCACACTTTATAATCAGCACGGCATAGTGGCGAACTTCACCGCCGAAAAATCACACCGCGCCACAGCCTTTCAATGGTTTCAACCGGACGGCATTCTCGCCTTGCTGCCATTACCGCAGCAGATGGTTTCAATGGTGTGGTCGGTAAGCCCGGAGAAATCGAAGATCTTGCTGCAACTGTCGCATGAAGAACTGTGTGCACAAGTTGCTGCCGCCTCGCACCACACCTTGGGCGCACTGCAACTGGTCACCCCTCCTGCCGCGTTTCCGTTACGTTCGTTGAACCTGCCACAAATCATCAAGCCACGTCTGGCACTGGTGGGTGATGCCGCGCACAATATACATCCTCTTGCCGGGCAGGGCGTCAACCTAGGCTTCCGCGATGCACGCCAACTGGCACAAGTGTTGCTACAACGTGACGCACAACAAGATTGCGGTAACATACACTTGTTGCGTCGTTATGAACGTGCGCGCAAGGAAGATGTCCTCTCCATGCTGCTCACCACTGATGTGCTGCAGAAATTGTTCAATAACAGTAATCCGCTGTTGCGTGCCGCGCGCAACGTCGGCCTTGCGGCTACCAACCGTATTGCGCCGCTGAAGAAAATGCTGGCGCGTCAAGCACTCAATTAACTTAAATTCAGGAATTCATCATGATTAAATTGTTTCTGGTACTGCTTATCTCGCTTTCCTTTTCTTATGCTCATGCCGATGCAGCCAAGGTCAAAAACCTGTTGCAAAAAAATTATCCGCAGCTTGGTCAGATTGAAAAAACCAGCAAGGCCAATATTCTTGGCCTGTATGAAGTAGTGGCGCAAGGCCAACTGTTTTATACCGATGAGAAAGCACAGTATCTCATCAACGGCAGCATCATTGACCTGAAGACCATGCGCAACCTGACGGAGGAGCGCTCACGAAAATTATTCGCTATAGACTTCAACAGCCTTCCATTCGATCTTGCAGTAAAAAAAGTTAAAGGTAACGGCCAGCGGAAGATGGCTTATTTTAGCGATCCGA
>JANMWF010000011.1:0-12259 GCA_031393845.1 Nitrosomonadales bacterium
CCCTGGCTCATGATGCAGTTCATGCAGGTGCGGATTACGTGGCATTCGGAGCATTTTTCCCCTCGACCATAAAGCCTAACGCTGAAGTTGCCGATATTGAATTATTGCAGCAGGCGCGTGTCGAACTTGCCGTGCCACTGGTAGCAATAGGTGGCATCACCCTGCACAATGCTGCATCGTTAGTGCATGCCGGTGCAGATGCGCTGGCGGTAATTTCGGCTTTATTTGATGCGGAGGACATAATGACGACAGCCAAAAAATTGTCCAAGTTGTTCGATTCAAATCGAATGTTTACTGAAAGGCTCGTTCACTAGTGGGAATATCCGTGATGCACACAAAAAACGTATTTGTGTTTTTGGGGATTCTTTTGTTTGTCTTGGCGAGGTGCGCTTACTGCAAGAGTGAAGACCCAGTTCCGGTACCGGTTCCTGAAGCCTCGGTTTCAGTTTCCATTGAGGGGACACAGGATACGATGGAGTTCCCTGCTGCGCTGGTGGGGGAGCAGTTTGAATATGCTGTGAAGCGAGGCGATTCCCTGACCAGTATCAGCGCCCGTTTTGGTATAGCGCAGTCCGTTCTTGCACGGATGAATGGGATAAAAAAAGGCGCCATGTTACAGCAGGATCAGCTGTTGCAGATTGATAACCGTCATATCATTCCGGAACGGTTGACGGATGGCATACTGATCAACTTGCCGCAGCGGATGCTGTATCATTTTCAAGCAGGCAAGCTGATGGTTCATTATCCAGTGGGCCTGGGACGCCCGAACTGGCCAACACCAATGGGCAGCTTCAATGTAATTAATATCCAGGAAAATAAGACGTGGTATCTGCCCAAGTCAATCCAGGAAGAGATGCGGCGAGAAGGGAAGATTGTACTGACCCAGGTGCCGCCAGGGCCGGAGAATCCACTGGGCAAACACTGGATTGGCCTTAGTCTTCCGGAAATCGGTATTCACGGCACCATCGCACCGGCGAGTATCTATCGTTTCCTGAGTCATGGCTGCATCCGTCTGCATCCGGATGACATTGCCGCACTTTTTCAGCAGGTACGCAAAAATCTGGCCGGCAAGATCATTTATGTCCCTGTATTACTGGTGCGCCTTAAGGACGGCCGAATTTTTCTTGAGGTGAATCGGGACGTTTATAAAAAGAGTATTGATCCAATAACCATTGTAGAGAACTCAGCTAAAATTAAAGGGATTGGTGATATGGTGGACTGGAAAAAAGTGAAAGAAGTCAATCAACTAAAGGAAGGGCTGGCTCGTGAAGTGGGATTGCCAGTCCCCATTCCAAATGGAGATACCCAATGAAAGTCACAATAAAGGACAAAAGCCGTCGTCAATTTCTAAAATTAGGGATGCTGGTCGCCGCAGCTGGACTGTCTCCCTTTCCGGCGCATGCCGCACTGCGTGATATTGCTGCCAGAGAACGGTCATTAGCCTTTTATAACACGCATACTGGGGAAAGCATAAAAACCGTTTATTGGGCAGAAGGTGGCTATATCCCCCAAGCCTTGGCTGATATCAATCACGTGCTGCGTGACCACCGAAATAACGAAATAAAAAACATGTCCTCCGTGTTGCTTGATTTGCTGTATGGCATTAACAGCATGATCGAGGCTCGCCAACCTTTCCATATTATTTCCGGATATCGCTCGCCTGCCACCAATGCCAAGCTCGCAGAGAACAGTGGTGGTGTGGCCAAGCACAGTATGCATCTGGACGGTAAGGCGATTGATATCCGTGTTCCCGGGCATGATATTATCCAAGTTCGTCGTGCGGCACTTATGCTGCACGACGGCGGCGTGGGCTATTATCCTGGCTCTGATTTTGTCCATGTTGATGTGGGTAGGGTACGGCAATGGCAGGGCTGACCATTTTATGGGCGGATTATGAAATATTCGGCCTAGGATATGAAGTCAATAAAAGTTGGAAATATGAAACCTCCAGCAAAGACATCCAGAGGTGCTCTTGACCCGGCACATGTTGTTCTTAGATGCGATTTCACTGTGCCAACGCCATTGCTTTCTGAAAATACTTAAATGCCGCGTCTGGTTGCTGCAACTTTTCAGACAAATGGCCGAGCGCTGTATACGCAGCGCTGCTGGGTGCAATGCTGTTGCTGGCATCCAGATAGTTTTGCGCTTTACTCCACAACCCTTGATGCAAACACAGTTTCCCCAGCACCAGCAGCAATCCGGCATCGTCAGGATGCCGTTTAAGCCAACGCTCTGCCTGTTCAATACTGCTCCCTGCTTCGCCCGTCAGGCATTCGCCGTATAGAATTACCAAGTCGCTATCCCATTCCGCATTCAGCCTGTCAGTTACAATCTGTTTTGCGCTACGACAATCCCCCTGATGGATGAAGGCACGCGCAGCAGCCGCTACAACTTTAGGGCGCTTTCTGAATTCGCCAGGGGTGCTTTTCCAAATGGCCAGCAAGGCTGGAGTGTCCAGCGTGTGTGCACGGATTTTTTCCAACCAAGCTTGCTGGCGTATCTGCGCAGTAGCGACGTCATCCATTGCACTGCGCTTTTCCAACTGATCTACAATATCCAGCACCGCATCCCAATTTCGCGCCTGTTGCTGTGCCCTAAGCTCAAGATGAAGCGCACCGACATGTCCTTTTACTCCATTCTCGCGCAATTCTTTCAGCGATTTAAGCGCTGCTTGAGGTTGATGCTGATCGAGATTAAATTTGGCTTGTGCCATCAAGCGCATGGTGGATACACCTGCCGACTTATTTTCGGCAGTAGCCAGGTAAGCATCTCGCCTGTCGAATTCACGCAGCTCATGCGCTGCACGTGCTGCAATGACAGGGTTGAGGCCGGAGCTTTCGCCTAACTCTATCGCGCGCACTGCAGCCTTTTCCGCCACCGCATAGCGTCCTTCGAAGAACGCGTCAAGCGCTTCCATCATGGCTGAGCGTCCTTTGCTATGAGCACGTTCAATGCGGAACTGACGCACGTAAGCGGGTAGTCGGATGGCGGACAGCGCCAAGCGCACGGCGAAATATCCCAGCACGAACAGGGCTAACAGCATTAGCAAAAACAGGGTGAGCGATATCTCAATACGATAGGGCGGATACACTAGCAGCAAGTAGCCGGGATTGTGTGCTGCCAATTTCAGCGCCACGGCTAGCGAGAACAATCCCAGTAGCCACACCAGGAATTTCATCGTGACCCCTTACCGAGCGAAGAACGATAGTTACGCGCGGCTTCCAAGCTCGCACTGATATCCGGCAGTTCAATGTTTATGCTGGACTCCCGCAGTTTCTGCAAGGTGGTTACAGCCAGCACACCGCCGGTGGATTTAACATCGAAATAACGTATTATCCATTCCTGCACCGATTGCAGGTCATGTTTAAAGCTCTTTTCGTCGCGCGACAATAAGCCAAGACGCGCGGACAGCAGGCGCAACTTCAAATTTTCACGTAAAAAGAAAGTTTGCGTGGGCGGTAGGAGCGGCATCTCACGTTTTTGCATATTTTCGACGCGCACCAAGCGCTTCATGTCTTCCCAGACTTCGCGCATTAACCTTCGCCATGCACCCTCGTCACGCATTGGCGCGGTTATCGCGACATTTTTTCTTTGTGGCGCATCAGCAATGTCCTGTACCAGCGGCAAGGTATCCACGTCAGCGATAAGATTGTCGAGGCGGAACTTGATATCCTGTACATTTACAACTGGCAACGTACGTAACTTGTCAATGTCGCGATTGATGGTCTTACGCAATCCATTTAAGGCGGCACGATCCATGCGCTTAAGGCGATCATCGGCCTGTTGCATGGCGATTAACGCCGCTTTCACATTGGCAGAAAGTTGCAATTGCTGCCCGGCGATCAGTAGCAATTGCTCCACTTCAGCCAGAACCGTCTCATCGCGGCTACCGGACAGATCTTGATACAGCGACTCCAGCGCAGCACGCTGATTTTGTGCTTCGGCAGAGCGGGCTTCCAGTACGCTCACTTTGACAGACAGTTCGCGCATGGACTCCTGCACTTTCATCATTAACACTTGGCTGGCCTTGTTGTTGCCGTCCATGTCGGTCAAGCGGTGCGCCAAATCCTGTTGCATATTATTTATCTGGAGGTGAGTGTCAAACCACTGCCATAGGAACACTACCAGCACTATGGCCAACACCATCTGCATAACACTCATGCGCGAAATAATTTTTTCCACACGATTATGTGCTGAAACGACAGGTGTAATCGCAGCTTCCGGCACAACAGAATTGATTGGTTCGGTGGGCGGCGCTTGCTTGGTCATGGCTTATTTCCAATTCTGTTTGAAGCGTGAGTTTTTGCCCATGCTATCAAACCTGATATCAAACCGTCATCCCCTTCATCAGTCAGCACCACCTCGCCCCAACCCAGTTTATGCGCGGTTTCGGCAATGCGTGCATGCGGTACGAATAATGGCACAGCTGCAAGTCGTTTTTTCGCCACGTTATCCAGCATGTCCCACAAATAACCTAAGGCCTCGCTGCTGGTCACTGTAATGGCATCTGGGTTGGCAGTAAGCAACTGGGTGGCATCTTGATGCGGCCTAGCACGCTGGTAGCATGTGACGTACTCGACCTTGGCGCCACGTGCTTTAAGGGTATCGCCCAATAACTCACGTCCGCCATTGCCGCGAAAAATCACTACGCGCCAGCCTGCGATCTGGTTCAATTCCGGCAGCGCCAGCAAGGCTTCGCTATCGAAACAATCCTGTGGCGCGATGACATTTTTTATACCGTAATCACGCAGTGCGCGAACACTGCCTTGCCCTACCGTCGCAATTTTTAAGGTTGTGGGCAATGCATTATATTGTTCGGTTAAAACACTAACATTACCCTCTCCCGCTTTACTGCCCACGCCTGTTTCATTTGCTAGAGGAATAAAGTTATAAGAGCTAAGTTGACTGGGGGAGGTAAATTTGCTTGCAGTAATAATCGCTTCCATGCCATAACGCACGGCATTGGGACTAATGAAAATGGCAAGATTGAATTCATGCAGACGGGCGATGAGCGCGTGCAAAGACTGCGAGTCAAACACCGGGCTGATTTCCAGCAGGGGAAATAGGATTGCTCGTCCATCAGCCCGTGATATGCGTTGTGCCAAATTTGTCGCCTGCTCGCGCGGGCGGGTCACCACGATGCTTAATCCGGCTAGTGGCTGCTGTTGCATCATGTCAAAATAAATTTTGTTTTATCACTGAGTTACAGCGGTGCAGAGTTAAACGCCCCGGGAAAAAACAAAATCACCTCCTCTTTTTGGAAAAAATATATACCCGCCAAAAATCAATTTTACCCTTTGTATCGTTGTGCTTCTGTAGTGAATTGTTGTGCCAAATCTCATAGAGCGGTAAGAATCTCATCCGCGCCCTGCGCGCGTAAAGCTTGCGCCACGGCATTACCTAATGCTTCAGGATCGGCGGTTGTACCGCAGAGTTCGGCATGCGCCATGTGCCTGCCATCCGGGCTGCCGACAAAACCTCGCAAGCGCAGTTCATTGCCAACTATTTCTGCAAAACCACCTAGCGGCACTTGGCAACTACCCGCCAGCGCACGGCTCAAGGCACGTTCCGCCCGCACACAAATAGCAGTGTCCGCGTGGTGCAGTGGACGCAACAGCACTTCCAAGTCAGGGCGGGAAATAAGACACTCAATGCCAAGTGCACCCTGCCCTACTGCCGGCAGGCTGTTTTCAGGTGAAATTAAATCGCGGATACGATCGCCTAAGCCCAAACGCTTCAAACCTGCAGCGGCGAGAATGACGGCGGCGTATTTGCCTTCATCCAGTTTGCGCAAACGGGTCTGCACATTACCTCGCAATGACTCAATTTTCAGATGGGGGAAACGTGCACGCAACTGACTTTCACGACGTAAGCTCGAAGTGCCTACCACACTGCCCGGAGGTAGTGACTCGAGATTGGCATGGAGGTTAGAAACAAAGGCATCGCGCGCATCTTCACGCTTGTCAATGCAGGCCAACATAAATCCCTGTGGCAAATGCATTGGCATATCCTTCAGCGAGTGCACCGCAATATCAGCGCGCCCATCTTCCAACGCAGTCTCAAGTTCTTTTACGAATAAACCCTTGCCACCGATTTTAGACAGCGTTACATCAAGAATTTGATCGCCTTGCGTGGTCATGCCCAATATGCTGATTTCGGTTTGTTGGTATAATGCGCGCAGCCGATCACGGATAAATTCTGCCTGCCACATTGCCAACGCGCTTTCACGCGATACGATGACCAGTTTTGCGGGGGCGGTTTGCGCCTGGGATACTTGATTCATTGGTTTTCCTGAATCTTTAGTTGTAAATCTGATTGCGCCGCATTCTAACATGAGCCTATTGCGCGCGCGTTATACCGTATGCTGTAGAAAACACCTGTTTTAGAAGATAAATACCATGAACTTGCTCGCCACGCCTGCTGATATATCATTTAAAGACATGCCATTACGTGAAGACATCCGACTGCTCGGCCGTATCCTGGGTGATACCTTACGCGAGCAGGAGGGCGAAAAAACCTTTGATTTGGTCGAGAACGTGCGGCGCTGTGCAGTGCATTTCCGCAAGACTCAGGACGAGCGCGATCGCGATCAACTGGAACAAATTCTGGATGCATTGTCACCGCGCGACACCTTGTCCGTAGTTCGTGCCTTCAGTTATTTCTCGCAATTATCCAACATTGCTGAAGATCTGCATCATAACCGTCGTCGCCGCGCGCATCTCAATGCTGGTTCACCGCCACAAGAGGGAAGTGTGCAACTTGCTCTTGATCGCATCCAGGAAAAGCATATTTCTGCCGAGACCATGCAAGTTTTTCTTAACAAGGCGCTGATTTCACCGGTGCTCACCGCACACCCTACCGAGGTGCAACGAAAGAGCATTCTCGACTGCCAGCTCATCATCGCCAGTCTGATATCAGACCGCGATCGGATCGATATGACGCCGGACGAACTGGCCGACAATGAGGAAGCACTGCGCCGCTTCGTGCTGATCCTGTGGCACACGCGCATGTTGCGCACATCAAAACTAACAGTGCCGGATGAAGTAAAAAATGGGCTAGCCTATTATCGCTATACTTTTCTCAGTGAAATTCCCAAGATTTATGCCGGCCTGGAAAAGCAGATAGAAGCGCGTTTCGGCAAGCGCCTGCGCGTTCCGCCATTTCTGCGCATCGGCAGCTGGATCGGAGGTGACCGCGATGGTAATCCATTTGTCACGCACCAAGTCATGCTGGATGCCGCAATGCGGCATTCGGCTACAGCACTTGAATACTATCTGACGGAGACCCATCTGCTCGGTACGAGACTCAGTCTGTCTACCCGGCTGATAAAAGTCAGCCAGGAACTGGAGGAGTTTGCCGCGCAATCGCCGGACAAAGCGGTAAGCCGCGAAGATGAACCCTATCGCCGCGCGCTGATTGCCATCTACTCGCGTTTGGTAGCTACGACAGAGCAACTCGGACACCACGTCAAGCACCTGCGTGCCGTTGGCCGGGATGCAAAACCTTACGCTAATGCGCAAGAATATATAGCCGATCTTGACATTATTATTCACTCGTTGGAACAACACGGCGCGTTGTACCTGGCACGCGGGCGAGTGGCTTACCTGCGCCGCGCCGTTGAGGTATTTGGCTTCCATCTCGCACCGCTGGATATGCGCCAGCATAGCGGCGTGCATGAACAGGTAGTGAGTGAATTACTCGCCAAGGCGGGTGACATCAACTACCCCAAGCTGGATGAGGCAGGCCGTCGCAGTGCCCTAATCAAGGCATTGCAGGCAGGTAAGACATTGATCAGCGATTTGGAACAGTTCTCTGATATTGTTCAAAGTGAGCTGCGTCTGATGCAAGTGGCCGCAAAAATTCACCATCGCTTCGGTCAGGTCGCATTGCCCAACTACATCATTTCTAAAACTGATGCGGTAAGTGACCTGCTCGAAGTGGCCCTAATGCTGCAACAGGTCGGCTTGATGGGCAGCTGTCATGAGCTGCATCTCAATATCATTCCGCTATTCGAGACTATCGCCGATTTGCGCATTTGCGGCGTAATCATGAATGAATTATTTTCTATTCCACTCTATCGCGAACTGTTGAAGAGCCGCGGCGATACACAGGAAGTAATGCTGGGTTATTCCGATAGCAACAAAGATGGCGGTTACCTTACTGCCAATTGGGAACTATATAAGGCTGAGCTCGAATTGGTTAGGGTGTTCGAAAATCATGGTGTTGAATTGCGTCTTTTTCATGGCCGAGGCGGCACAGTGGGGCGCGGTGGTGGTCCGAGCTACGAGGCCATCCTGGCGCAGCCTCCGGGCAGCGTAAACGCTCAAATTCGCATCACCGAGCAGGGCGAAGTCATCGCCAGCAAATACTCCGACCCGGAGATCGGACGGCGCAATCTTGAAATTCTCATCGCCGCCACTATGGAAGCCACACTACTGCATCACCACGGTGACCATCATGACAGCACCATGCCGGAATACCTCCGCATTGCGGAAGCGCTTAGCCTGGATGCCTTCGCGGCCTACCGCAAGCTGGTATATGAGACTCCCGGCTTTACCGATTATTTTTTTGCGGCCACACCGATCCGAGAAATTGCTGAACTCAACATCGGCAGTCGCCCTTCCTCGCGCAAGGCATCCGACAGTATCGAAGACTTGCGTGCTATTCCTTGGGTGTTCAGCTGGAGTTTGAACCGTGTACTGTTACCTGGCTGGTACGGCTTTGGCAGTGCGATACAACAGTTTATTGAGCGTGAAGGCGACGCCGGGCTCCAGCAACTACAAGCCATGTATCGAAACTGGGCATTTTTTCGCGGCTTGCTTTCCAACATGGACATGGTTCTGTCCAAAACCGACATGGGCATCGCTTCACGTTATGCTGAACTGGTGCCGGACGAAACCTTGCGTCACACCATCTTTAACATGATAGAAACAGAATGGCAACGCACGGTGGATATGCTGTTTGCTATAACCGGCGCTACCACTTTGCTGGAAGGCAATCCAACCTTGGCGCGCAGCCTCACCACGCGTACTCCCTATATTGATCCGCTTAACCACCTGCAAGTGGGGTTGTTGCACCGCTACCGCTCGGGTGATACCCATGACCTAGTGAAACGTGCGATACACCTGACAATAAACGGAATTGCGGCGGGATTGCGGAATAGCGGATAGTTGGGGCAATGTTATTGCTACCCAATTTTTATGTGGATTCTGGAAGGATGTTAATACATTAAGGCAGTTGGCTAATACCTGCATGCATTCTGGGTACAACAAACTTTAATCTTTGGTTGGTTCGGATTCTTTAATAAACCATGGTCCAACCAACCACCTAGCCAAACTCTTTTACAATAAACTGCTGCCTGCGACTAATCGGCAACATCTCGTTCAATCTCTTGAGAGTGACTGTCCAGTGTGAGTCGCCGTTTTTCTCATCGACAACTTTTTCGAAGCCGACTATCTCGGCTTTCGCCACTAAACAATTACGATGAATACGAATGAAACGTGCGGAAAATTCTTTTTCCAGCGCGCCGAGCGATTCTTCAGTCAGGTACTCACGCTCCACTGTGCGCACAGTAATGTATTTCAGCTCGGCACGCAGATATAGCACTTGCTCGATGGGAAGGAGATGGATCTTGCCACGTTCGTGAATAGCAAGATTTTTACGCGGTTCGGGAGAAAGTTCCTGCAATTTTGCAATGCTTGGAGGCATGGCAGAACGTGCACGTGTGAGAGCCTCGCATAAACGCCCAAGTCGAATAGGTTTGAGCAGATAGTCAACGGCATGCAACTCGAAAGCCTGAATGGCGTAAACATCATAAGCTGTGGTGAAAATAATTGCTGGAGGCTTAGGCAGTTTGTTGAGATGCTGCGCCAGCTCGATTCCATCCATTTTCGGCATCCGAATATCTACCAGCACCACATCAACTTGCACCTCAGATAACTTGTCCAGCGCTTCGTGTCCGTTGCATGCTTCGCCCACCAGTTGCAGCGGAAGTTGTTCGGCGCAATCGGCAAGCAGATCCTTAAGGCGGCTGCGTGCAGGCGGTTCGTCATCCACTATAAAAACAGTGAGGGGGATTTCAACATCGTTCATTGAGCTCTCCTTGAAGTAACACCAGACAATATACCCATCTTCTCTTCACGCAAGAGTTTTTACCCGGACTCTCTCACGATAAAGAAGAGCGCTGCAGGGGTTCCTTAACATATGGCAGCTTGATATGCACACGGTAAAAATCCTTGCCAATCTCCACCGTATAACTTGCTTCGACATCGAATTGCAATGCTAAACGTTCACGTATATTGCTTAATGCCATTTTGTTGCCTACATGGTGGTTGCCTTGTTCCTGACGCGGATTATACATTTCGAGGTGCATTTCTTTGCCGTTGCGATATAGCTTGATATCGACAAGCCCTCCCTCGGTCAGCGGCTCAATGCCGTGATATACGGCATTTTCAAGTAATGGCTGCAATATCAGCGGTGGCAGTAGCGCATCATCCGGCATATTTTCGGTGTGCCAGTTTACCTTGAGGCGTCCGCCTAAACGTAATTGTTCCAACGCGAGATACTGACATGCAAGCGCCACTTCTTGTCGCACAGTCACTAAGTCGCCATCGTGTGCCATCGCCATACGGAACAGGTCGGCCATATCTTCCAGCGCGGTCTCAGCGCGCCTGGGGTCGGCGCGAACAATACCGAGCACAGCGTTGATGCTGTTGAACAGGAAGTGCGGGCGGATACGAGCCTGCAAGGCCTGCAAGCGTGCCTCATCCAGGGCGGGAGAAAGAGCATGGACACGAAATCGAAAATAGACTAACAAAAGGCCAGCGATAACACTACCCAGCAAGGCGTTACGCCCAGCATGGAAATTCCCATGCGCTATGGTGTAAATGGACAGCTTGTCCCCCAAATGATAAATAATCAGTGTGGTAGCCATTGCCAATAGCAGCACTACAGTGGTGCCTTGCTTGTAGGTCAGTCGTTCTAGCCAGGGGCTAAGTATGAACAATAGCGATAAATTCAACAATAACACTGGTTGAAGCAACGCTGAGATGCCTATCATGCGCTCTACAGTCTCCTGCCAAGATGATGCTTGTGCAAAGGCAACCAACAGCACCATACCATTGACTAACAACAGGCTACGCAATATGACGCCCAAGTTACGAAAATTGGGTAACGCATCGGTCAGCGTTTTTTGATTTATACTTTGCATATTTGGCATGACAGATATATCTCTGTATATACCGCACATTCTGGACAAGAGATGATGACTATGCAAGACAATAAAACCTGGTCGGGACGATTTGCCGAACCGGTAGCGGAACTGGTGAAGCGTTATACAGCTTCGGTGGAGTTTGATAAACGACTGGCGCCGTTCGATATTCATGCATCGCTGGCTCATGCGCAGATGCTGGAGGCGTGCGGCATCATAACCATGCAGGATTTAACTGATATCCGTCGTGGCATGACACAAATCGAACATGAGATTCTCAACAACAAATTCGCCTGGTCACTCGACTTGGAGGATGTACATCTCAATATTGAAAAGCGCCTGACCACGCTTGTGGGCGATGCAGGTAAGCGCTTGCACACCGGGCGCTCGCGCAATGATCAAGTGGCAACCGATGTGCGCTTGTATTTGCGCCACGCCATCGACGAACTGCACGAACTCATTCGCAATTTACAATCTGCAATAATTGATCTTGCCATACAGCACACGTATACCATAATGCCGGGCTACACCCATTTACAGGTAGCGCAGCCGGTGAGTTTCGCACATCACCTGATGGCGTATTTTGAGATGCTTAAGCGCGATGCGGAACGCCTCATCGATTGTCGGAAGCGCGTCAATCGCCTGCCACTTGGTGCGGCTGCGCTGGCAGGCACCAGCTACCCGATTAAGCGCGAGATGGTGGCAGAACTTCTTGGTTTCGACGGCGTGTGTAAAAACTCTCTCGATGCAGTATCCGATCGCGATTTCGCCATCGAATTTACCGCTTGCGCAGCGCTCACTATGACCCATTTATCGCGCTTGTCCGAAGAATTGATCCTGTGGATGAACCCACGCTTTGGCTTCATCGACATTGCTGATCGTTTCTGCACGGGATCGTCCATCATGCCTCAGAAAAAAAATCCAGACGTTCCAGAACTGGTACGTGGCAAGACGGGCCGCGTGAACGGCAATCTAGTAACATTATTGACACTAATGAAAGGCCAACCCCTGGCCTATAATAAAGACAACCAGGAAGACAAAGAGCCCCTG
>JANMWF010000044.1:0-2528 GCA_031393845.1 Nitrosomonadales bacterium
ATATTCGCCTGTTACCGGCCCGCGAGTTTCCACTGGATGAGGCTGGACAAGCGCGTTTTCGTCAAAATTTTCGAGATCGTTTCGAAGGCGACCCATCCAAAGCAAGTATCTACAAAGGCGTGAGCCGTGGCATCGCGCCCGCGGGCATCGAATATTACCTCCCATTGTTTTTCGAGCGTACTGCCACATTGTTTGATTATTTGCCTGCGCATGCCACGCTGTGCATGCATCACAATGTGGATGCTGCCATTGCCACTTTTGCGAAGGATGCGCAGTCGCGCTACAACCTGCTTCGCGGTGACCCACAACGTCCCTTGCTGGAACCACACGAACTGTTTCTGAACGCAGAAAGTTTCTTTATTGCTGCGAAAAATTTCAAACGTATCGACCTTATCGCAGATATCCCCTCTTCCTCCCAAATTGACAATTCCGAGGATAAAGCAAACGTGGGAGAGACTCCCCTTGCCCTTTTCCAAGAGGAAAGGACATACAAAACCCTTACTCCTTGCGCCACCAAAAAATTGCCCGACATTGCGGTAACTCGGCGCGCCGACATTCCGACACATGCACTCCAAAGCTTTCTGCAAGATTACGCTGGCCGGGTGTTGTTGCTCGCCGACAGTTTGGGACGGCGCGAAATAATGGCCGAATATATGCGCGAATACAGCCTGGTACCTGCACTGTGTGATAACTATGCGCAATTTCTCGCCGGTAACGATCATTTCATGCTTACCGTAGGGGCGCTGCAGAATGGTTTCATGTTGCAAGATGAACAATTAGCAATTATTACAGAAAGTGAACTGTATGCCGCGCAGCCACGCAGCCGAATTGCGCGCGGCACAAAAAAAATCAACGTGGAAGGGATGCTGCGCGACCTATCCGAACTCAAGTCGGGCGATCCTGTCGTGCATGAACAGCATGGGATCGCACGTTATCATGGCCTGATAAACCTTGATCTCGGCGAAGGCGAGAACGAATTTTTGTTGCTGGAGTACGCCGGTGGAGACATGTTGTATGTTCCCGTGGCACAACTGCATGTAATCGGCCGTTACAGTGGCGGAGCCCCGGAAACCGCACCGTTGCATAAGCTGGGCAGCGGCACTTGGGACAAGGCCAAACGTCGCGCCATGCAGCAGGTGCGGGACACCGCTGCCGAATTGCTTAATCTGTATGTCCAGCGCGCTACGCGCAAAGGTCACCAATTCAAACTGTCGCAACATGATTATGAAGCGTTCGCCGCCGGCTTTGGTTTTGAAGAAACACCGGACCAGGCCGCCGCTATTGAGGCGGTGGTCACTGATCTGCAGAGTGGGAAACCGATGGATCGTCTAATCTGCGGCGATGTGGGTTTTGGTAAAACTGAAGTCGCCCTGCGCGCAGCCTTTATTGCGGCGATGGATGGTAAACAAGTAGCAGTGCTGGTACCCACCACGCTGCTTACAGAACAGCATTTCCAGAATTTCTGCAATCGTTTTGCCGACTGGCCCATCAAAATTGGCGAACTGTCGCGCTTCCGCTCTACCAAGGAACAGACCCAGTCGCTGAAAGATATGGAAGATGGCAAGCTTGACATCATCATCGGCACACACAAGTTGATCCAGAAGGGAATTAAATTCCACAACCTGGGGTTGATAATCATCGACGAGGAACACCGTTTCGGCGTGCAGCAGAAGGAGCGCCTCAAGGCGCTACGCGCCGAAGTTGACGTGCTCACCCTGACCGCCACGCCGATCCCGCGCACGTTGGCAATGTCTTTGGAAGGGCTGCGCGATTTCTCGGTGATTGCCACTGCACCACAGCGCCGTCTGTCGATCAAGACCTTCGTCAGCAACTACAGCCAGGGCGTCATACGTGAAGCGGTGCTGCGCGAACTGAAACGCGGCGGACAAATCTATTTCCTGCACAACGAGGTAGATACCATCGCCAATATGGCGGAAAAACTGGGGGCGTTACTGCCTGAAGCACGTATCCGCGTGGCGCATGGCCAGATGGGAGAACGTGACTTGGAAGCAGTCATGCGTGATTTTTACCAACAGCGCTTCAATGTGCTGCTATGCACTACCATTATTGAAACCGGCATCGATGTACCCAGTGCCAATACCATCATCATGAACCGCGCGGACCGTTTTGGGTTGGCGCAGCTACATCAGTTGCGCGGTCGGGTTGGGCGCTCGCACCACCAAGCGTATGCCTATTTATTGGTGGACAATATGGAAGGGCTCACCGCGCAGGCGAAGAAAAGATTGGACGCAATCCAGGCCATGGAGCAACTGGGAAGCGGTTTCTATCTTGCAATGCATGATCTGGAAATTCGCGGCGCAGGAGAGGTGTTGGGCGAATCACAAAGCGGTGAGATGCACGAGATTGGTTTTTCGCTCTACACGGACATGCTCAACGCGGCCATTACCTCGCTCAGGCTGGGTCATGAACCGGACATGGCACACCCGCTTGGGGTCACCACCGAGATTAACCTGCATACGCCCGCTTTGCTGCCCAACAATTATTGCGGCGACATTCATCAGCGGCTG
>JANMWF010000051.1:0-5409 GCA_031393845.1 Nitrosomonadales bacterium
CGCATGGTAGCAAGTTCATCGCTGTCTTTAATTAAACGCATTTCATCAAGCAGCATGCGTATGTCATGAATCTCATTTGGCGCGGTTATGCCGCTACGCACCTCTGCCTGCACACAGGCGCGCAGCGCAAGAATGCGGTCGTCCCACGGTGCATGGGCGCCCAGCGGATGGAACAGTGCGGGCTGGTTGCCCATCAGCCCGGTGAGCTTATCATCCAGTTGTGCGATGGGAAATGCAGCATCGAAGCCAAATTTTTCTTTCGCACCGTCTGGTCCGTGGCGAAAACCATCCCATATTTCGCGCTCCATATCTTTCGCGCGACAGAACAGGATGGACTGCGGGACGGCGCCAGCAATCAGTACGAGTACGGCTTCCGGTTCATCAAAGCCGGTAAGGTAGTGGAAGTGGCTATCAAAACGATAAGGATAATGCGCGTCGCCATTGCGCAGTACTTCCGGTGCGGTGGGAATAACAGCAATGCCATGCTGCATCTGACTAATAAGGCGGTTACGGCGGCTGGCATAAAGAGAGGTATTAAACATGAGTGGCATTGTGCTGCGAACGTAATTCGTTGTCGAGTTTTTCAAGGCGCTGCGGCGTTCCCACATCCAGCCAGCGGCCCCCGTAATGTTCGCCGCTCACCTTGCCAAGCGCAATCTGGGCGCGCAATAGCGGCGCCAGAGGTGCAATGGTGCCGCGTAAGATATTTGCGAATAAGGCGGGCTGATAAATTCCTATACCACTGAAGGTAAATGCGGGTGCATTATTGACTACTGTGCCGCTGATTAAACCGAAATCCCCGTTGGGATGATGCGCAGGATTGTTGACTAACACCAGATATGCAGTATCACCGCTTGCTCTGAGTGTAGCTGCAAGTTCGGGAAGCTGAACAAAATCATAGTCGCAGTAAATGTCGCTGTTGATAACGGCAAACGGCGCATCACCCAATAACGGTAAGGCATTAGCGATGCCCCCCGCCGTTTCAAGAACGGGATTCTCCGCTGAGTAGCGGATGCGTACGCCGAACTGGCCGCCATCTCCTAACGCAGCTTCGATTTGATGGCCGAGATATGCGTGATTTATTACCAGGTCACGGATGCCCGCTCTTGCCATATTCTCGATATGCCACACAATGAGCGATTTGCCGCCGACTTGCAATAAGGGCTTGGGCGTGTGGTCGGTGAGCGGACGCATGCGTTCACCGCGTCCGGCGGCCAGTAGCATGGCTTTCAAAAGGTGTACCCCACGACCGGTTGCTTTTTCTCCAGCGTATCCAGTATATGCAGTAGCGGTTTTAAATCCACATAGCGTTCACAAGCACGGCGCAAATAATCCATTACCAGCGGTAAATCTTTCAGATAACCGTCCTTGTTGTCCCGGTGATACAGACGCGCAAAGATGCCCAACACTTTCAAATGCCGCTGTACGCCCATCCATTCATAATCCCGGAAAAAATCAGAAAAGGAACTATGCACTGGCAGTCCAGACTTACGCGCTTTTTCCCAATAGCGGATCAGCCAGTCCAGCACTTCGGCTTCTTCCCAATGAATATAAGCATCTTTAAATAGCGAAGCTAAATCATATGTAATCGGCCCATAGACCGCATCCTGAAAGTCCAGAATACCCGGGTTAGGTGCGCTGACCATCAAGTTACGTGAATGGTAATCACGGTGAACAAACACCCGTGGCTGCGCCAAGTTGTTTTGAAGAATGCGCTGAAACACAGTTTCTAATGCTGCATTTTGTTTATCATCCAGCGTGACCTGCAAATGTTTAGCGACATACCATTCTGGAAACAGGTACATTTCGCGCATAAGTAGCGCCTTATCGTAGGAGGGCATTACAAATTCGCGGCTCGCCAGCTGAATAGTGATCAACGCATCGGTGGCGGCGCCGTATAATTCGAGTGCATTACTGGTATTAAGTGCTTGCAGGTAAGTGGTGCTGCCCAAATCAGTCAGCAACAAAAAGCCTTGTTCCAGATCCTGTTCCAACACCTGCGGCACATGCACGCCTGCTGCACTAAACAGTTGGGCGATATGAATGAACGGGCGACAGTCCTCATTTTGAGGCGGCGCGTCCATCACTATCAGTGTGCGGTCGGCGAAAGTAACGCGAAAGTAGCGACGAAAACTGGCGTCGGCAGAAGCTGGCGAAATATTGAATAAACTATCGGGGAATTTGCTATGCAGCCATGCTTTAATTTGTTGTTGACGTTTCATTATGGATTTTGGATTGCCTAAATCGTGGATTTGTGCGATTTTAGCACCTTAATTTATCGACCCTGCTCCATGCATTTGCGCCTTAACCTCGTTGCGCTTTCCCTGCTCTGTACTTTCACGCCTATGGTTTATGCCGAAGGCGAAGTATTGCTGCTGAAACTGGATCGTACCTTCATGAATTTACCAAAAGGCAAAGAAGAGACCCCTGCTTTCATTTCGGCACAGCGCTTGGAAGGTCAGACTGAAAACCAGATCGTTGCTAGCGGCGAGGTCGAGTTGCGCAAGCGCGGGCAGGCTATATTTGCCGATCACGTGGTTTACGAGCAAAGCAGCCAAGAGTTGGTTGCCGATGGTGCGGTGCGCGTGGAACAGCACGACATCAAAATACAGGGTCCGCATGTCAAGCTTAATCTGGATACAAATATCGGCGACATGACGAAGCCGACGTTTCAGCTGGCCGTCAACAAATCGCGTGGGACCGCCGATATCCTGCATATGGAAGGTCGACAGAAATACACCGTCCAAAATGTGGCATATACCGTCTGCCCCATAGGCAACAACGACTGGATGCTAAAGGCGGGCCAGCTGGAAATTGACAGTGACCGCCAAGTAGGGGTGGCACACAACGCTCGCGTGGAATTTCTGGGTGTACCTATTTTGTATATGCCATGGATGGATTTTTCGCTCAGTGACAAACGTCATTCTGGTTTTCTTGGTCCGGTGTTCGGTAGTACAGCAAAGAGTGGTAGTGAACTGACGCTGCCCTATTACTGGAACATCGCACCCAACCGTGATGCAACGATTGCGCCGCGCGTAATGGCCAAGCGGGGACTGATGCTTAACAACGAATTTCGCTATATGGACACAAATTATGCCGGTGAGGCTCATGTGGACATATTACCCAATGATGCGCTTACCAACAGCACCCGTTTACGGACATCGCTCAGGCATACGCAGAACTTGGGTTATGGGTTTAATGCATCAACAAACTTCAACTATGTTTCAGACCACACCTATTTCCGTGATCTGTCGAACACCGTGAGCACTACGTCACTGACCAATCTGGTGCGCGAAGGCGTACTGTCCTATGGCGGTGGCTGGTGGAATGCATCGGCACGGATGCAGAGCTATCAAACCCTGCAGGATCCGGCCGCGCCAGTGGCGGAGCCATATCGCCGCTTGCCGCAATTAACCTTGGGCGCGCTCCGTCCGCTGGCTGGGGCAAATATAGCGTTTACCGGAGAGCTTGTAAATTTCAGCCATCCCACCTCCGTTAATGGGCGGCGTCTGGTAATGTATCCCAGCGTGAGCTACCCGCTGATTGCCACACCCTCATTCTTTGTGACTCCAAAAATTGGCGTGCACTACACCTATTATTCGTTGGGTGCAAACAATTTGGGTGCGCTACCCGATACAGCACGCACTTTGCCGATTGCTAGCCTGGACAGCGGCATAGTGCTGGAACGTGATTGGAGTCTGGGCGAAAAGAATTACGTGCAGACCTTGGAGCCGCGCGCTTATTTCTTGTACATTCCATATCGCAATCAAGACCAGCTGCCGAATTTCGACACAGCCCAAGCCGACTTCAACTTTGCCCAGATGTTCACCGAAAACCGTTTTTTCGGTAGCGACCGCATCGGCGATGCAAAACAGGTAACGCTGTCACTTACCTCGCGCCTGCTTGAGGCTAATAGCGGTGCGGAGCGGTTGCGCGTAGCCATAGGTCAGCGCTTCAGCTTTACGACACCACAAGTAAATCTGCTGACCCCCAACCAAATTACCAACAATAAATCGGACATTTTGCTTGCTGTCTTAGGTCGGATTACACCCAAATGGTCGCTGAACAGCGCCTTCCAGTACAACCCAAACGAAGCGCGCAAAGAGAAATTAAACGTGGGGGTGCGTTACCAACCGGAAAGTGGCAAAGTGCTCAACCTAGGCTACCGCTTTACGCGTGACAGCCTGAGACAGGTGGACATATCCACCCAGTGGCCATTGTGGAGGCGTTGGAGCGCCATGGCACGGTGGAATTATTCCCTGCAGGATAACCGTGTTTTGGAGCTACTGACCGGGCTCGAGTATAATGAGAGCTGCTGGACAGCACGACTGGTGGTACAACGTTTTGCCACTGCCACCAATGAAGTTTCAACCGGTATCTTTATGCAATTGGAGTTAAGTGGTCTAGTCAGGGTAGGCTCCGATCCATTGAATACATTGCGTCAAAGCATTGCCGGCTTTACAAAAGTGAACCAGCCCACCGTTGTAAGCTCAGAGCAGGGATTACGCTAACAAATTCTCAATTTGGAGATTAAAAGATATTATGCTGCATATCAAGTTGATGCTGGCACTCATTCTGTCGCTAGCCTGCACGACAAACGTCTCCGCAGCTGGCTTGTACAAACCCATTGATACAACGAAAAAAATCAAGGCGCAAACTCAGCCTGCGCCTCCTGTCGCCGATTTGTCAGCATCAGACGTATCGAAAAAAATCACGTCGCAAACTCAACCAATATTGGTCGATCAGATTGTCGCTGTGGTAAACAACGATGCGATTACCCGCTACGAACTTGAAGACCGGCTCGGCACCATAGAGCGCCAGTTGAAAAAACAGGGCACAGCGTTACCTGACACGGCGATGTTGAAAAAACAGATACTGGAACGCATGATCACGGAAATTTTGCTAGCCCAATTTGCCAAGGAAACCGGCATACGCATTGATGATATCCAGCTCGACAAAACCTTGCAGCGCATAGCAAAGGAAAATAAATTCCCCTCGTTGGTCGAATTTCGCGCCCAGCTGGAGAAGGAAGGTGTGGATTTCAAAAAGTTTCGAGAGGAAGTTCGCGGCGAAATTATTTCCGCCCGTCTGCGTGAGCGCGAAGTGGACAGCAAACTGGTTATTAGCGAGGGCGAAGTCGATAATTACCTTACTACCCAGGCCAAGCAATTAGGTAAAGGTGAGGAATTCCGTTTAGCACACATTTTGGTACTGGTGCCGGAACAGGCCAGTGCCGATAAAATCCAGACTACCCGACAACGCGCCGAGCAAGCCTTGGCACAATTGCGCGGTGGCGCGGAATTCGCTCAGGTAGCTGCAGGATTTTCTGATGCCAAGGACGCTTTGGAAGGCGGTAATCTGGGCTGGCGATCAGCTGATCGTACGCCTGCCATTTTTCTAGATGTATTG
>JANMWF010000063.1:0-5105 GCA_031393845.1 Nitrosomonadales bacterium
TAATGGGGCTGCGTCTGTTGACTAAAGCATTACGCCCGCTACCGGAAAAGTTTCACGGTCTGATCGATCAGGAACAAAAATACCGCCAGCGGCATGTAGATCTCATCACCAATGAGGAAACGCGCAATACATTCATCATCCGCTCCAAGGTAATCCAGGCAATTCGGGAATTTTTCCTTCGCCACAATTTCCTCGAAGTCGAGACACCGATGATGCATTCCATTCCGGGCGGCGCATCGGCCAAGCCCTTTATCACGCATCACAATGCTTTGGACATGCAGCTGTATCTGCGCATTGCGCCGGAATTATATCTCAAGCGGTTAGTAGTGGGCGGCTTTGAGAAGGTGTTCGAAATCAACCGCAACTTTCGCAATGAAGGGCTCTCTACGCGACATAACCCCGAGTTCACTATGATCGAGTTTTATGAAGCCTATCGAGATTATCGTTATCTGATGGATTTCACCGAGAAGCTGTTTAGCGAAGTGGCGCGCAAGGTGCTGGGCACCACTGTGCTTTCTTATCAGGGACGTGAGCTCGACTTGGGGCAACCATTCCATCGCCTGACCATGTCACAGGCAATCCAGAAATATCATCCACAGTTTTCTGACGAGCAGTTGAATGACCGCAATTTTCTCATCAACGAATTACAAGACCTGAAGGCCAAATACAGGGCGGCAGATGGCGTGGGCGGACTGCAACTTTCGTTGTTTGAAGAGTTGGCCGAGCATCAACTATTCGAGCCAACTTTCATCATTGACTACCCAGCAGAAGCTTCACCACTGGCGCGCCGCAGCGATACGCGCCCGGAAATTGCCGAGCGTTTCGAACTGTTTATGGTTGGACGCGAAATCGCCAATGGCTTCTCCGAGTTAAATGACCCGGAAGACCAGGAAGCGCGCTTTGATGCACAGGTGAAAGCCAGGGAGGCAGGTGATGAAGAAGCCATGTTCAAGGACAGCGATTACATTCGCGCACTGGAATATGGCCTACCGCCCACCGCCGGAGAAGGAATCGGAATAGACCGGCTGGTAATGCTGCTCACCGATAGTCCCAGCATCCGCGATGTAATTTTATTTCCGCAAATGCGTCCCGAAAGATAACAAAGCAACGGCTCTATGTAAAATGGTGTAGGAAATAAACTTTCAACCTCACATGCCTGGTAATACTCAACAATGTACGCGAACTGCGTAATGTTGTTGAGCAGGCTGTTTTATTAGCCGATGGTTTAAACATTAGGCCGAGCGACCTACTAACTTACTCCACCGGCGAAAGTCAAAACGAGTCTTTACTACATAAGAGCGGTGTTAAAAATCCTGAATATTTTGGTAAATCTTCGCTAGACAAAGTGGAACACAAGTTGCTAAATAATGCGCCAATAGCAACAAAAGGCAATGTATCAAAAGCCGCAGCGCTACTTGGAATTAACCGAGATACGCTTCGATATCGTATGGAGAAACACAAGATAAATAGCGCATCATTTGCTGATTGACGCTCATTATTAACCACTTGTTAATCAGCAAAATTACGGCACTGTTTACTGGAAAAATAGGGCCAGATACATGCTTAATTAAACCAGGCAAAATCTAAAAATTACCGATTATTGACACTCGAGCAGCTATAGGCGAACCGGGTGAGATGTTATTGTTGTTATTGGCAGATAAGAAATAGTATCTATTTAAAAGATTTTCAACATTCAACTGTAAACGCAGACTTTTATCAAGCTTGGCATATAGCGCACCATCTAACCTGGTGTAGCCCGGCAAGCTCACCGTATTGTCAGTCGAGGTGAACATGTTGCTGCGATTGATCACACCTAGCCCAGCGCCCCAATGCGGTGAAAAGTCATATCGGTTCCATATGGAAAATGTGTGCTTGGGAAGTTGAGCCAATCTTGCACCAACCTCCCCATGTTCAGGTTGTGTAGCGGTAATTTTACCATCCTGATAAGCGTATCCGCCTGAAGTGCTCCATGCCGATGTGATTCGACCGCTTATGCCTAATTCAATGCCTTGAGTACGTTGGCCTTTGACCAACAAAGTCCGTGTCGCATTAACTGGATCAGGGATAGCTACATTGGTACGGTCTAGCTGATATATTGCAGTAGTCAACGCAAGTTTGGGGCTGATATCCCACTTGGCGCCCACTTCACGATTAGTAAATTTTTCCGGTTTCAGCGCTTGGTTGGTGGCCTCCAGCGATACAAGTTGGTCACCCGCGCGTGGCACATACGATAAGCTATAGCTGGTGTAAATAGAAACTAGCTCGATAGGTTTATAAATTAATCCAACACGTGGTGAAAGAAGGTTGTTGGTAGTCTGAAGATTTAGAGGGCTGCCGTCACCTGTCGCTCCGGGGCGGGTATTCGTCACATCCAGCTCGAATCTGTCATAGCGCAAACCAAATATTCCCTGCCACTTGGGGGAAAATTTGATTTGATCTTGCAGGTAAACTCCAGCCACCTTCGCAGCGACGCGGTTAGATAGCCCGCATTTATCCAACCTAAAAACCATTGGAGCCGAAGTTTTTGGATTGCTGACAGGAACGTTGACACTACTAGGTACATGATCTTCTTCAGGGTCATCGGGATGATCACAGGCGGACGTGTCAGTATCACCGTTAAAATAGCCGGTTTTACGTACGTTATCTGTCTTTTGGTGACCCACTTCGATACCCGCCAACAGTCGATGTTCTATCGACCCGGTATTCAGTGTGTACAGCATATCCGTCTGGTTAAAAATATTAGTTCGTTTAGATGACACGCTGTAGGCGGCAAGTTCAACTGTTGTCGCATTGGGCATTTCGAATGGATAGACATTCTGATAGAACTTGTCATAAACCGCCAGGCGGGTGCGGTTGCGGATGGTGAGTCCATTGTCGAACCCATGCTCAATCAGAGCGCTCAAACTTTTAACATCGGTAGTCGCAAAGCTGAGGGAAGGATTGCCAAAGAATGTAGATCTGCTGGTAATGACCGGTCGACCTTCGAAGGAAGGGATGCCTCGATCAGCTGTCCGATCATCCCTAAACAATTCTCCACCCACAACAATTTTGGTACGGTCTGTGGGCATAATCGTGAACGTAGGGCTGATACCTTGACGCTTCAAGGTTACGGTGTCGCGAAAGCTTCCGGAATTTTCGTACATACCATTCAGTCGAAAGGCAACCACCTCGTTAATACCTTGGCCTACATCAAGCAGCACCCGCTTGGTATTATATGATCCCGCCTGCGCCGTAATTTCATTTATCGGATTCCAACCAGCCTCTTTGCTAACTCGGTTAATCACACCACCGGAGCTACCGCGACCAAAAATCATCCCGCTGGGACCCTTGAGAACTTCAACTCGTTCCATGTTATAGACGTCGCGAAAATGCTCAACGTCATCGCGAACCCCATCAACATAAAAATCCGCAGTAGATCTGTTCCCGCGGAAAATAGGTGCATCAGCATTGCCCTCCCCTTGCGACATAATCACCCCCGGAACGTAGCGAACTACGTCAGCGATGCTTTGCATGGATTGATCCTTCATTAGTTCCTGCGTCACGACAGATACAGATTGCGGAACATCACGCAAAAGCGTGTTTGTCTTGGTCGCAGTGCTACTTTTAGCTATGAAATAACCATCTGCTTTACCGTCTGTTTTGTTTGCGGCTACCATGATTGATGGAAGTGTGTCCACGCTCTCTTCACCATTTTTAACAGATTTAGGTGTGTCAGCCAAAGTCACTTTTACGGCATCAGCTGGTTTAGGTACGACAACCAAACTCTCTGTTACGGCATCGCTTGGTTTAGGTGCGACAGCGTAACTCTCTGTTACGGCATCGCTTGATTTAGACGCCTTGGATTTAGGTGCTTGTAATTTCTGCACAACATAAACCTTACCCTTCAGCACCGCTTGAAGCTCGCTTCCGATCAACAACCGATTTAGCCCATTTTGTATGGTGTAATTGCCGTTCAATCCTTTGGTCGTTTTACCTTTAATTTCAGCATTGTCGTAAGAGAGTTTAATGCCCTCTTGTTTTGAAAAACGATCGAGTGCATCTTTAAGCGAGCCGGCAGGGATTTTATATGTCTGTATAGAAGCGCTTGAGTCAATGTTTGACTGCGCAACTGCGACACTCGATAAAGTAATAGTGGCTACCCCAAAGCAGATTAACGCGCTATTCATTGCAATGGCAAGTTTGTTTTGTCGATGGTTGTATCGAGCTTTGACGCCAGCATTTTTTTTCGTCATGACGTTGCTAAATATAGGGTTAAGTGTGTGCATTTCATTCTTCTCTATGTTAAAGGTTAGCGTCAAATCAAAGTTGAATGGCGCTCAATTGCTAGCTTGCAGCTTTAAATCTGATATCAATCTGACAGAATAAATTTGCGTTTGATGCCAAAATCCAGAATTAAACTCATAACTGCTATGAGGATAATAACATTAATGCGAACAATTTGCAATTGAGATTAATTAACTTGTTGCGAGTCTATGACCTGTCCGGTTTAGTAGCGCGCAATCTATCCAATTGTCATATTGCCTTAGGAAGGCGATAAGAAGCCGGCACAAGTGCTACAGGAGATACGGAAGATAAGAGTCGAAGAAGCTTAAGAAGGTTGGAACGAGGGATGGCTAACGCAAGCGGAAGCTGCTCGCATACTCGGCGTATGTGAGCACAGTTTCCGTCGCCACATGGTGAACTACCAAGCAAGCGGACTGGACAGGTTGATTGATCGGCGACTGGAACAAACCTCGAATCGCCAAGCACCCGCAAATGAAGTAATAGCGATAACCGCTGAATATCGGCGTCAGCATATGATCTGTAACGTCAAACACTTACATAGCGGGTATCACCGCACCGGCGGAACACGCAGCTACACAGAGATTAAAAAGCATCTGCAAAAAGCGGAGCTCGTTCCCAGGAAAGAGAAACGTGGCGCGCACCGAAAGCGTCGTGAACAATCCGCCCTGTCAGGCATAATAATCCATCAGGATGGAAACACCCACGAATGGGTCGCTGGGCAGACATGGGACCTGATTAACACCATGGATGATGCCACCGGCGAACACTACTCGACGTTCTTCATCGAAGAAGAAGAAACCGCCAGCAGCTTCCAAGGCGTG
>JANMWF010000074.1:0-2344 GCA_031393845.1 Nitrosomonadales bacterium
TTCACCCAGTCACGGCCACGGCATTCCAACGATAACGCCTTGGCGGAGTCAAAAAACGCCGCCGTGGTACGCAAACATCTGAGTTATGCGCATATCCCGCAATACTGCGCCAGTTTGGTCAACGTCTTCTGTGCCGTATTCCTCAACCCCTACGTCACAACCACGAACCTTTCTTTCTCGGAGACCATCACAGATGCCAAGGGAAAAGAGCGCAAGAAATACCGCTACAAAGACATGATGACACCTTATGAGAAACTCAAATCAACACGCGAGGCCAGCGAGTATGAGATGGATAGCACAAGCAGCACCGGCGATGTGATTGCGGTGGAATTGCGCGAGGGATTTGAGGCCTACGATTTTGCCATCCCGTTCGTTCTGCGCGAGGCGGAATCATTTCTCGAACATCACGCGCTGGACTTAAAAATGCTGCCGATTTTTTCTGTCATGTCACTAACAGAGCTCACTGCATTGCTCGGCAAGGGCGACATGTTCGTTTCGCAGGATTTGCAGAGCAACACGCTGTTTGGCGATTACCGCGTGGAGGGCGCGGTGATGAATGTCAGCGGCTATAACGATTTTCTGTCGCGCCTGACACGCCGTATCAGCCAGGCTTTGAGCCAGCCGCTGCCCAAAGGCAACAAGATCGCAACGCATCTGGCGAACCCGTATTTGCAGACCAATACCGCCGAGTTGACTGGCTGGCTGGATGGCTACATCCGGCACTACTTGTTCGGTGCGTCATTCAATCCGATGGAAGGAGAGAACTGGCGCGTGCTGTTATTGCAGCCAGTGATCGATCACATCAGCAAAGTGTTTGCCATGGCGTTGATCGAATCGGAACATCAGGATGTGGTGGGCGCAACCGAAGTGCGCTATCGCAACTTATCAGAAGTCCCAAAGCTGATGATGCGCGAGAGCAATTCGCTGCCGGTTGCCAAGTGTATCTATGAGCGGCTGCCATTTCCTGCGCGCAATGGCGGGCTGGAACGTGCGTTCATCGAATGGGCACAGGCTGACACGCAGATTCACGCCTTCTGCAAGGTGAGCGAAACGCGCCACGATTTCGTGCGCCTGCGTTACGTGAAGGAAGACGGTTTGCCTGCGTTTTACTCGCCCGATTTTCTGGTGCGCACAGAGGACGCGATTTATCTGGTGGAAACCAAGGCACAGCAACAAACCACTCATCCAAACGTGCAAAGAAAACTGAAGGCCGCCACCGCGTGGTGTGGACGCATCAACGGCCTGGATGCTGAGTTGCGTGGCAGTATGCCTTGGCGCTACGTGTTGTTGGGCGAGGCCGTGTTTCATGACTGGCGCAGCAAGGGAGCGCGGCTGGGCGAGCTGCTGAACTACGCCCGTGTGCGCCCGCTGGCAGACGCATCAACGCAGGGGCGGCTGTCGCTGTCATAGATGGGATTTCATTGAGAGGTGTAATCAGATTTTGATAGCCTGATGTTTACCATCGGCGAAGATTATTATCATGCAGTGATACCTCTAGGGCACCTCTATACGAAAAAACACGCATCAAATTCCAAATCAACCCGAAAATGAAGTGCAAGAAGAGCAAAGCGGCATAAAGACCAGTAAAATGGCGCCTCAACTCATCATCTGGATATCCGTTCAACAATAACCCAGTGATTGCATCTTAAAGCGGTTGTCGTGAGGATGTGTACCTGTAAATGAACGACATTATGGAAAACGAAATATTGCCATCTGCCACCGCTTTGACATCAGACGAACTCCATCGGATTGACGCCTACTGGCGCGCCGCCAACTATCTTTCCGTCGGACAGATTTATCTGCTGGACAATCCGCTGTTGAAAGTGCCGCTGGAACTGGCGCACATCAAGCCGCGCCTGCTGGGCCACTGGGGCACCACACCGGGGCTCAACTTCATTTACGTGCATATGAACAGGGTTATCAGAGCGTACGATCTCAACATGTTTTTTGTCGCTGGCCCGGGCCACGGCGGCCCCGCTGTGGTGGCTAATACGTACCTCGAAGGTACCTATAGCGAACTGTATTCCGATATTTCCCGGGACGAGGAGGGCATGCGGCGGCTGTTCCGGCAGTTTTCTTTTCCGGGTGGGATACCTAGCCATGCCGCACCGGAGACACCCGGTTCCATTAACGAAGGTGGTGAGTTGGGCTATTCGTTGTTTCATGCGTATGGCGCGGTGTTTGACAATCCCGATCTCATCGCCTGCTGCGTGGTTGGGGATGGAGAAGCAGAGACCGGGCCGCTGGCCACGTCTTGGCATTCCAACAAATTTCTCAACCCCCGCACGGACGGAGCTGTATTGCCTATCCTGCATCTCAACGGCTACAAAATCGCCAGTCCGAC
>JANMWF010000089.1:0-1905 GCA_031393845.1 Nitrosomonadales bacterium
AGCATGGCGATGCCTTCGGCCAACTTCTCAACATAAAAATCTACCGGCGTGGCATAACCTGCGGTCTTTGCCTCCACCTGCACTTTTAATTCCGCTGACAAATTGGGATAGTCGAGCACCACCTTGGGATGCACGCCTATCATCCGTGCGATGATAAATTCCAGCCGCGCCAGCCCCACGCCAGCATTGGGCAGACGGCTGGACTCAAACGCCAGTTCTGGGTTCGCCACGTTCAGGCTGATTTTAATTGGCGGGGTCGGCATTTCATCCAACGCCAAATCCAACACCTCGATGTCGAGCTTGCCCTGATACACCTTGCCGATATCTCCCTCGGCACAAGAAACCGTCACCGCATCGCCAGCTTTAAGAATTTGCGTTGCATCGCCGCACCCCACTACCGCCGGAATGCCTAGTTCGCGCGCCACTATGGCCGCATGACAAGTGCGCCCGCCCCGGTTAGTGACAATCGCCGACGCGCGCTTCATTACCGGCTCCCAGTCAGGGTCGGTCATATCCGTCACCAGAACGTCGCCAGCCTGCACTTGGTTCATCTTGCTGGCATCCGCTACCAAACATACCGGGCCGCTGCCTATGCGTTGCCCTACGGCCCGTCCGCTGACCAATATTTGGGACTGTTGCTTTAACCGATAGCGCCTCAGCTTGCCTTGAGTTTCATGCGACTGCACCGTCTCTGGCCGTGCCTGCAATATATAAAGTTTGCCATCCAACCCATCCTTGCCCCACTCGATATCCATCGCGCGGCCATAATGCTGCTCAATGATCAGCCCATAACGCGCCAGCTCTTCCACCTCTGCATCGGTAATGGAGAAGTGCTGCCTCTCAGCCGGCGGCACCTCTACTGTAAGAACGGAACGTCCTGTTTCAAGTCCTGCACCGAATATCATTTTTATCGCTTTGCCGCCAAGATTACGGCTAATCACCGCAGCTTTACCTTGCTTTAATGCAGGCTTGTACACATAAAATTCGTCCGGGTTGACCGCACCTTGCACCACCGTTTCGCCCAGCCCATATGCGGAATTGATGAGTACCACCTGATCAAAACCAGACTCAGTATCCAGCGTAAACATCACGCCGCTTGCGCCTAAATCGCTACGCACCATGCGCTGCACGCCTGCCGACAATGCCACATCCTGATGTTTAAATCCCTGATGGACACGGTAGGCAATGGCACGATCGTTATACAGCGAAGCGAACACCAGCTTAATGGCTGACAAGACATGATCCACGCCATTAATATTGAGAAAAGTTTCCTGCTGCCCGGCGAACGAAGCGTCCGGCAAATCTTCCGCCGTGGCAGAGGAACGAATGGCCCAGGAAATATCCACACCCGCTTCGGCCTGCATCTTTCCATAAGCCTCGCGAACTTCACTTTCCAAACGCGGCGGCAAAGGCGTGTCCACAATCCACTGGCGTATTCGGCTGCCAACCACAGCCAGCGCAGTCACATCGGTCACAGCAAGATCGTCGAGCACTGCGCGAATGCGATTATCCAAACCACTCTGCGCGAGGAAATCACGATAGGCTGCGGCCGTAGTAGCAAAACCACCCGGCACACGCACCCCGAGATGGGCAAGCTGGCTGATCATTTCTCCGAGCGACGCATTCTTACCGCCCACCGTGGCCACATCGCTCATACGCAAAGCCTCAAGCCACACGATATACCGTTGCTGTTCCATACTTTTCTCCTCTCACAGACTGGCTACATGATAGTAGAAACGGAAGTTAAATTCTCCTTGCCTGAATAACAAGGAGATTTACTTCAAGTCAGGTTAATTCGAAGGTACGCATTTTCTATGCCGCCATGCCGCATGATATGCAGCGAGAATACTGGAAGATATGGCTGCTTTCTTCACAGACTCTCGGTATTTTTTAGAGTCATTTGAG
>JANMWF010000157.1:0-1515 GCA_031393845.1 Nitrosomonadales bacterium
GATGATCTGGTAGCACGTTACCGCCATCATTTCCTGGCGCAGGGTGAGGCTATTCCATTGTTCGAGGGAGCGCAGCAGACCATTGCGGAGTTGCATGCTGCCGGGCACTGGCTGGCAGTGGCGACGGGTAAAAGCCGACAAGGGTTAAAGCGGGCTATGCAAACCAGTGGAATGGAGTCTTACTTCCACGCTACTCGCACTGCAGACCAAACATTTTCCAAGCCACATCCAGCGATGTTGCTGGAAATCATGGATCAACTTGGAGTGATAGCGCAACGTGTGCTGATGGTGGGCGATACTACACATGATTTACAAATGGCACGTAACGCCGGCGTGGATGCAATTGGCATGACGCACGGCGCGCACCCGGTAGATCAGTTGCGTGCCCTGGAACCGCTGGCGATGATGGACGATTTTGTCGGACTACGCGCATGGTTTAAAGAGTACGCCTGATATACTGGGTGCAGTTTTTTATTGAGGAATAATTATGTCAGAACAAAACAACAACTGGGAACGCGGCGTGCTGGAGAAGCTCGCTATGTCAGCCATTCAGGAGCAGCGCCGGGCGCGCCACTGGGGTATTTTTTTCAAAGTGCTGACGTTTGGCTATCTCTGCATTTTGCTATTCCTGTTTATGGGTTGGATAGGCAAATCCGAATTGCCGCTAAGCGGCAAGCACACTGCGCTGGTTGAAATGCATGGCGTAATCGCGGCAGAGACCGCAGCCAATGCCGACAGCGTCATGACCAGCCTGCAGGATGCATTCAAGGATAGTCACACGCAAGGGGTGATTCTGCGAATGGATAGCCCCGGCGGTAGCCCGGTGCAATCGGGTAATATTAATGATGAAATCCGCCGTTTGCGTGCCAAGTACCCAAAAATCCCATTGTATGTAGTAATTGAAGATATATGCGCTTCTGGCTGTTATTACGTGGCGGCGGCGGCGGACAAAATTTTTGTCAATAAAGCGAGCCTGGTTGGGTCAATCGGTGTGTTGATGGATAGTTTTGGCTTTACTGGCACGATGGATAAGCTGGGGGTGGAGCGCCGCCTGATGACGGCGGGCGAGAACAAGGGTTTTATGGATCCATTTTCGCCAGTCAATGTGGGGCAACAGGAACATGCTAAAAATATGCTCGCCGAAATTCACCAGCAATTTATTGAGGTAGTGAAACAAGGACGCGGCAAGCGTCTGAAGGAATCACCCGATATATTCAGTGGTTTGATCTGGACCGGTCAAAAGAGTATTGAGCTGGGCTTGGCGGATGGCATGGGCAGTATGGATAGCGTGGCGCGCGATGTGATCAAGGCAGAGAACATTGTCGATTTTACTACCCATGAAGGTATCGCTGAGCGGCTCGCCAAGCGTTTCGGTGCAGGAATGGCGAGCGCTTTCCCGGGTTTATCTGCACAGACAGGCATCAAGCTACGTTAAACACAGCGCCTTTAGGGCGCCTCTAAAAATTCGTCATTCCCGCGAAGGCGGGAATCCAGCTTGTTGATTTGACTGGACTC
>JANMWF010000161.1:0-2322 GCA_031393845.1 Nitrosomonadales bacterium
GCCAATAAAAAGCCAGCCGCTCCTAAAAAGCCAGCGGATCCAAAAAAATCAGCTACCCTGAAAAAACCTGCTGCTCCAAAAAAATCAGCTACTCCAAAAAAATCCGTGACCAAGAAATAATATGTCCGTTATGCTGAACCAGCACCCAAAAAACAATCCTCGGTCTTGCAATCAGAGCCAGAATATGAATTTTTCAGCAAATTTATCCAAAAAATACACGATAATTATTTGAGTTTGAGCAGTTCAGTCTTAAGCGCTTCGACATTTTTCTCGTGTAATGTTACCTGCCACTGCAAAGCTTTTATATTTTCTTCATATTTGGCCGCATTTCGATAGCTCTTACCGTCTTTGTCCTTGAGAATTTCCGGGTGTTCTTTTCCATTTATCAGGTTCTGGCGAGCTTCTCCGACCAATTTTTGTTCTGTTGATAACTCTTCTTCAAGTATCTTGCGACGCAAGCTATCGCGGTTTTTCTGTGTAGCCGAATCTACCTTGAGAGAATTGGAAGGTGCAGCGTTATTGTGTGCATGCGCAGGCGACGGCACGATAGTCAGTGATCCCAGATCAACTTTTTTGGAGCCTTTTGTAGGTGTGCTGGAATAAGTCACATGCCCATCAGCATCGACTGTTTTATATATTTCCGCCTGTGCCCAGCTGATATAACCAGCGCACAAAAAAATTAACAGGTAATGTGGCTTCATCATTGTGTCTTAGTATCTTACAATAATTATTTAAATGAAGTATAGAGCCAAAGTAAGAAAGCATGATAAATCATGCGGACTCCGAAAATTAAACATGGATACTTCCCCCATTGGTTGATAGCCCGACATCCAGCAGGCGCGTCGATCCAGTATAAATATTTTTAGAAGTGTCCTTTATAATAAACGTGACTTATCACCCGACACAAATCCACATAGAGGCATATTCACCCCCCTGCCCAGAGCAATTACTTTAAACAACTCACCCATCTCGGCAGGGCTAGTCAGCTTTTGCAGTTGCGCAGAAAGTGGGAGGTAGTCACGAATATTTTCAGCATTGGTTTCTGCCAGTAAGCCAGTAATTCCGCCGTTAATCAGGAAATAGGCTTGCGTTGTATAACCATACAAGTGCAATCCTGCATCAATGGCTGCTTCCGCTACGGCGGTGAAATCTACATGCGCGGTAATGTCCTGCAAGCCGGGCAGAAAGAATGGATCGTCATGTGCATGATGACGATAGTGGCACATGAGCGTGCCTTGTGTGCGCTGCGGATGGTAATACTCGCGCGCGCCAAAACCATAGTCAATAAATAGCAGCACGCCTTGATGCAAGCGCTCGCTCAGGCTGCTTACCAGGCCACGTACGGCAAGTGACACGTCACTGAGCGTGTCATCAGGCACCTTGATCTGTTGCGCAATCTCCCGCAACATTGAGCTTTCCGGCAGACGTTCCTGCCACACAAAGTTTTTTCCCTCGCTCGCCACGCCGCGTTCAACAATATTCGCATCAGTCCAACGCACCAGATGCACTGGCAGCGCATCTAATACTTCGTTGGCGACAAGCACTCCAGAAATGCTGTCCGGGGGCGCATCCAGCCAATGCACGCGGTTAATTAAATGGGGCAAGCGTGCTTGCAGCAATGCTTGTTGCCGCTCGCGCAAGTCGGCACTGACTTCCAGGATGTCATAACGTTCGGGCAGACTATTCTGCCGTTCCAGCTCGCTCAATATATCAACAGCCAGCTTGCCGCTACCTGCGCCGAGTTCGGTAATATGCGGGGTGCTTTGCGCCATAATTTCGACTAATTGTCGCGCCAATGTTCGGCCAAATAGCGAAGAAATTTCCGGCGCAGTAACAAAATCCCCAGCTGCGCCGAACTTGCGCGTCCCGGCACTGTAGTAGCCCATTCCCGGCGCGTATAACGCCAGCTCCATGAAACGCGAAAATGGGATCCACCCTCCTTGCCGCAAGATATCGTGATGAATCAGATCACGCAGTTGATCGCTGTGCGCCTGAGCTTCGGGGGATGGCAAGGGCAGTGAGGACATGATTGAGCGATGGGGATGTGTTAAATTACAAGCCGTAAGTTTAGTGGAGAGCACCATGCAAGGTAAAGTGGTATTAGTGACAGGTGGCGCAAAACGCGTGGGGGCAGCGATCTGCCGCAAGCTGCACGCAGCGGGGGCGAACATCGCGCTGCACTACCGTTCTTCTGCGCAGGATGCATTGGCTTTACAGTCCGAATTACAAGCCGAGCGTCCCGGCTCTGCGCTGCACATACAGGCCGACCTGCTGGACCCGCAAGCTCTGTTCCGGCTGGTCGAGGAAACCATCAGTCATTTT
>JANMWF010000186.1:0-11495 GCA_031393845.1 Nitrosomonadales bacterium
CTGGCTAAAAAGTCGCGCTGCAACCTGGTTTCAACTCCCTCAGCGATCACCACTATCCCTAGGTTCTGAGCCCGCGTTACGATGGCTCGGGCGATGGCAGCATCATTGCGGTCGTTAAGTACGTCGCGCACAAACAGCTTGTCGATCTTCAACTGGTTCAGCGGCAGACGCCTCAAGTAGGAAAGCGAGGAATAGCCGGTGCCGAAATCGTCCAGCGAAAAACCTATTCCACTAGCTTTCAACGCGATCATCTTGTCGATGATGTCCCCGACATTATCCACCAACAGGCTTTCAGTCAGTTCCAGTTTGAGCCGGTTCGGAATGGCACCTGTTTGATTGATTGCTTCCATCACTGTTTCCACGAAATTAGCTTCACGGAACTGCTGGACACTCACATTGACCGACACCGTGAGATGGGCCATTTCGGGGTGAATGGCCCATCGTGCCAGTTGGGCACAGGCGGTTCCCAGTACCCATTGGCCCAATGGCAAGATCAGCCCGGTTTCTTCAGCCAGAGAGATGAAATCATTAGGCGACAACATGCCGTGTTGGGGGTGTTGCCAGCGTACTAGCGCTTCGGCGCCCGTGGCACGACCATCGCTGCCCACCTGAGCCTGGTAGTGGAGTACAAATTGATTGTCCTGAATCGCTGTTCGCAGATCCAATTCCATGGCAGCGCGTTCAACAACGACCGTCTGCATGGCTGGATCAAAGAAACGCAAGCCATTACGCCCCATTGACTTTGACTTGTACATGGCAAGATCAGCTTGCTTCAACAATTCATCTATAGATGTCTCATTGTCATAGAACAATGTGGCTCCGATGCTTGCCGTACTATGGTGATGGATACCTTCAAGCTGATAGGGTTGACTGATGGCAGTGAGAATTTTTCTGCCTATGGTTTCAGTCTGGGTGGCCGCCTCCTCAATGGTGCCGGCCAAACCCTCCAGCACCACCACGAATTCGTCGCCGCCCATCCTCGCCACCGTGTCACCCTCGCGTACACTAGTAGTGATACGTTGTGCTACATGCTGTAACAGCAGATCACCCTTGTCATGGCCCGATGTGTCGTTCAACGTCTTGAATTGATCGAGATCGATAAACAGCACAGCACCAGATGTACCATTGCGGTCGCCAGTTACCATGGCACGTTTCAGGTGATCCTGCAGGAGTCTGCGGTTGGGCAAATGAGTCAGCGGATCAAAGAAGGCCAACTCCGTGATTTTGTCTTCTGCCAACTTGCGTTCCGTAATATCAATGTGTGAACCCACATGGTGGGTGACCACCCCCTTGCTATTTTTGACAGTGCTAATGGTAAGCAATTTCGGAAAAATCTCACCATCTTTACGCCGATCCCATATTTCTCCCTGCCATGTTCCAGTGTCCTCAATAATCTTCCACATCGCGCGATAGAAATCGGCATCGTGGCGGCCAGAGTTGAGTATGCGCGGCTTTTTGCCTATGATTTCATCTGCTGTATAGCCTGAGCTTTCGCAAAATGCCCGATTGACTCGCAGGATCGTATTGTCCGCATTGGTGATCATCAAGCTTTCCTGCGACTCGAAGGCAACAGCGGCAATGCGAAGTTCGGCCTCTGCATGTTTACGCTCAATCTCATTGACATATAACTTGATCTGCATTTCGGACAGGCCAGCAAGTACGCTGTTTTCCATACCAGATTTAACCGTTATGTCGGTATAAAAATCACCACTGCCGATTCTAACTAAATTTTTGTGGATATCGTCAACAGTGCCACCCAGTGTTGTGCGCAAGGAAGTATAAGTTCGCCAGAGCAAGAAGATCGCCCCAAGTGCGGTCACGATGAATATCAGCCGGAACGTTAAAGCGATATCCTCCGCATCATGAACTGCATCAAGCGTTCTCTTTTCCATCAATACATGAACCTCATTGATGGGCTTCATAACCTTTGCCTTGCCTTGGTAGTACTCGTCACTGTGCAGCATCAGATTAGCTCTCTCCCGGTTCACTTCCGTGTCCAGGCGGGTGGAGTCAATCAGTTTCATGGCCGCGAATCCCAAGGTGGCCAAACGATCCGAATTCGCTTTAGCTTCAGTCAGCTTGCCAAGTTCCTCATTGGTAAATCCAGACTGTCGTATCAAGTCCAGCAAAGCAATGGCCTGTCCAGTGTCTAAAGGTGGTATTTGAGCATTTGCCAACACCATATCCCAGTAGCCATAAAAGTACCCATACGGTCGGGGCATCTTGCCATCACGAATGTCCAGTATGTCTTGATAGTATTTTTTGTAGCGGGGATCGCTGGTCACCACGAAGGCTCTGGCCATCCGCGTTAAGTCATCTGAACTCTGGAGCAATTGATCTGTTAACTGAAAAGAGACGAGCCGCTGTTCATTTGCACGATCAATCTTTTTTTCGGTAATGACGTAGATACTGAAAACAATAGCAAGCACAAAAAAGGAGGCCACAGACAGCAAAATCCGTGAGGCTTCATTTCTTTTATTTTGCTTTGAATTCATTTATTAGATTCGCCCCTTACGTAGCTATATTACACGCAGAATGACACGAATGCCTTCAATCCATAGCAAATTCTTTCACATCCCAACTTGAAATGGCGTCATTGAATAAACCTATATTCCTCAGTTTGCCCAATGCCAAGCCCCAGTGGTGCAGACGTTTGCAGCAAGTCAAAACTCAATGCCGGGCAGTTTCGCTCATTTTCCCAAAATAGCCCAGTGCATTTCATGCAATGGCACCACCTTTTTTGCGGCGCCCATTTTAATGGCTTCCTTGGGCATACCAAACACAACACACGTCGCTTCATCCTGCGCTACTGTAGGCGCTCCTGCGTCCAGCATTTCTTTCAGGCCACGTGCACCATCGTCACCCATGCCGGTCATAATGATGCCGGTGGCATTTTTTCCCGCAAACTTGGCCACTGAGCGGAACAGCACATCCACTGACGGACGATGGCGATTAACCAAGGGGCCATCCACCACTTCAACATGGTAATACGCGCCGCTGCGCTTAAGCAGCATGTGCTTGCCCCCAGGGGCAATCAGGGCAAGACCTGGCATAACGCGATCGTTATTTTTTGCCTCTCTCACTTCTATTTGGCACAGACCGTTGAGGCGTGAGGCAAATAAGGCAGTAAATTTTTCCGGCATATGTTGCACGATAACAATGCCGGGGCAAACTCGCGGCAAAGCTGTCAGAACGATTTCCAGAGCCTGCGTGCCCCCGGTCGAGGTACCGATGGCAACAATACGTTCGGTGGTTTGCGCCATGGAATGTGCAGTAGCTGCTGAAAGAATAGCATCGGCATTAAGTTTTTCCGATACTTGCGGTAACGGTGTCGCCGCTCTGACCTGGCGCCTGACGTTGGCCTGGGCTGCCGCCCTGACAGCAGCCACTAAATCGTTAGATGATTCCTGCAAAAAACTTTTCAACCCAATTTTGGGCTTGGTAATAATTTCAACTGCTCCAGCGGCAAGCGCCTGCATGGTGGTTTCCGCACCTTTTTCGGTGAGCGTAGAACAGATCACCACCGGCGTAGGGTGTTCGGCCATTATTTTTTTGAGGAAGGTGATGCCGTCCATGCGCGGCATCTCCACGTCCAGCACGATCACATCCGGCCATTCGCGAGTCATTTTTTCCATGGCAAAAATAGGATCGGATGCCGAGCCAATTACCTGAATGTCCGGCTCCTGATCCAATACCGCTTGCAATACTTGTCGCACTACAGCTGAATCGTCGACCAATAAGACTTTAATTTTTTTCATTTATTTATACTCTTTAAATCATGCCTTGGTTGCACCGGGTTTGCGCACCCAGACATAACCATTATTAATATCAAATACAATCTGCCGATGACTATTCCCTCCCAAGTCTTCGGCTGCGACCACGAATCCGTGTGAAGCAACAAGCGAGCGAGCAATAGCCATGTTTTTGCAGGATATGTTCATGCATGTATTTATACTATCCGTGCAGCCGCCAGGATTACACTGATTCTTTATTTTAATACCGGAAAACATGTTGCCTGCCCCGAATAATTTCACGGTATATTCTGAAGGGTGTGTTTTTGTTGCCCGAATTTCCTGCGCGAACATTTGCATGGCTTCCTTTGCGTAACGGCCATCGAGCGAATTCGCTGATGAGCTTTCCCGGGAAGGCAGTAGGTAGTGACACATGCCACCTATCAATCTTGTCGGATGCCACATGGTAATAGATACGCACGACCCTAGAAGGGTACGGATGCGAGTATTCATATCACCGAAATAAAAATCTCCCGGCTGTAAAAATATCTCAACGGCATTCTCAGACTGCTTCATGGCTTGCGGTATATAGACGGGGAGACCAATTTTAGAACATCGGTAATTCCATTTAGGCTTTCAGAATGACTGACAATAAAATAACCGCCAGGCTTCAAAAATGGCAACATGCGTGCAACAACTTGGCGTTTTGTATCTATATCGAAGTAGATCATGACATTACGCAAAAAAATAACATCAAATTCGCCCAGCTTCGGTAGCGTTGTATTCAAATTGATTTGCATGAATTGCATGCGACTGCGTAGGCTGCGCTCAATCATGAAAGTACCTTCTTGGGAGCCGGTACCCTTCAGGCAATGCTTAGAGAGCAGAGACTGCGGAATATGGTGCGCCCGTTCCATGTCATAGTGGCCAGAGCGGGCTTTTTCGAGAACGCGAGTACTGATGTCGGACGCGACGATTTCCCAAGGCGTGCTAGACAAGCCATCGGCAAGTGTCATGGCGAGACTGTAAGGTTCCTCGCCGGATGAGCTGGCTGCACTCCACAAACGAAATGTTTTACCTGCTTGCGCCTTGGGCAAAATTTGCGCTCGCAAAAAATCGAAATGTTTTGGCTCGCGAAAGAAATAGGTCTCGTTGGTGGTAAGCAGATCCAGTGCAATCTGTAATTCCGCTGCTTCGGTGCTCTGAGTAATCAGCCGGAAATAATCACCGAAGCTGGCCAAATCATGATGCTTCAGCCGCTTGGACAGACGCCCAGAGACCAATGCTTTTTTTGCGTCGGAGAGATTAATCCCGGCGGTGCGATGTAACCAGGTTCGGAACTGGTTAAACTCATCATCTCTTAGCGTGGCGGTATGCATAGATTTATGTCTACCCTTTATTAGTAATCTTTGGTCAATCAGGAATGGGCAAAGCTGCCTGAGTGAGGAACATCAGGATGGAAGAATTTTGGTAAATTATGCCAACCTTCACCCATCCGTCATCCACACTGCAATTTTGCTTGCTTACACTAATTCTGCATGAGCAATCTCCGTCCCATTTGTCCCAGACAGCATGGCCATTTCATCCACTGACAGCACGCGGTCCGCATTGAGAATAATGACGAACTTGCCGTTCACTTTACCCATGCCGCTGATAAAGTCAGCCCGGATCCTGGCGCCGAAGCTCGGTGCCGGTTCAATTTCAGCGGCAGGTATTTCCAGCACTTCTGATACCGAATCCACTACGACTCCGACATCCTGCTTTTCTTCATCTGTTTCAACTTCAATTATGACGATACAGCTGCGCCGCGTTACTTCGGATGCTGTGCGACCGAAACGTGCCGACATATCTACCACCGGCACCACTGCACCCCGCAGGTTAATCACTCCACGGATAAAATCCGGCATCATCGGTACGGTAGTGAGATTCCCGTATTCGATGATCTCCTTGATGCCGAGGATGCTGATGGCGAACATTTCGCCTCCGATCAAGAAGGTTAAATATTGCCCCTCTTCTTGCTGCGAAAGAGCCGCATGAATTTCATTTTTAATTAGTGCGCCCATGACTGTCTCCTATTAAAATCGGGCAAATTCAGCTTCATTTGGAATGCCAGCGAGGGTGTGCATGGCAGACTTGGCCTTGGCCGGACGTCCAGCTTTGCTATTAACTGCCGCCACTTTGCTCACAATAGCCCTGCGTTGACTGCCGCCGACATTCGCTTCCACTTTAAAGAATTCCATTGTCTGTTGCAGTTGCTCCGCCTGGCCGCTCATTTCCTCAGCGGTAGCAGCTAACTCTTCCGATGCAGATGCATTCTGCTGGGTAATTTGGCTCAACTGACTCATGGCGGTATTAATCTGACTTACACCAGAAGATTGTTCTTCTGATGCGGCGCTGATCTCTTGTACCAGGTCAGAGGTCTTGTTAATGGAAGGCACCATTGCATCCAACAGTTTGCCGGCCTTCTCCGCCATCTGCACACTACTGGAGGCCAACTCGCCAATTTCCTGTGCCGCTACCTGGCTGCGTTCTGCCAGTTTGCGTACCTCAGCCGCCACCACTGCAAAACCCTTGCCATGCTCGCCCGCACGGGCTGCCTCGATGGCGGCATTGAGCGCAAGTAAATTAGTCTGATAGGCAATGTCGTCAATAATGCCAATCTTCTTGGCGATTTCCTTCATGGCCGACACTGTCTGCTGCACTGACTCGCCACCCTCGGTGGCTTCCTTGGCAGCTTTGCTGGCCATGCCGTCTGTAACTTTGGCATTTTCGGTATTCTGATTGATGGAAGCACTCATCTGCTCGACTGATGCACTGGTTTCTTCCACACTGGCTGCTTGTTCGCTAGTGGCTTGACTCATGGATTGGGCAGTCGCGCTTACCTCTTCAGAAGCGCTTGAGAGACTGTCCGAGGCGCTGCGTACTTCGGTGACAACCTGCGACAATTTGTTCACCATGTTTTGCATGGCGGCGAGTAGTTGGCCGGTTTCATCTTTAGAAGTCACCTCGATATTTGCAGTCAGATTTCCTTCGGCCAACTGGTTTGATACATTCAAGGCGATATTCAACGGCCCGGTAATACTGCGCGTGACCCAGAAAGCGATACCTGTGGCCAATGCCAAGGCAATTCCTACCAAAGCCAGCATCAAGTTGCGTGCATTATTATAGTTCTCATTAGCTTCCTTGGCGGCTACCTGCATTAAATCTACAAAGAAATTGCTCAGTGTATTCAAGCTAGCCTGATAATTGCCCAGAATGGGACGCAGAACATTTTGCAAGAATGCCCGTGATTCATCCTTCTTCCCTTCATTAATAAGGTTTAGCAAGGCCTTATAGCCCTCAACATATTTTGCTCGATTATCCAAAGCCTGCTGCAACAATTCCTTACCTTTTGGCAAAACAACAATTTTTTGCAATTTATCTGCAATTTCTTGAGTCTTTTTCCGCGACTCAAAAATTTTTTCCTCTTGCTTCTTCATGTCATCGCGACTATCAGTAAGCATCATGTTTCTTAGCATAATAGCAATGGCAGTGGTTTCGCCCTTGATCTCCGTGATCAAAGCCGTTTTCATATATCTATCATTAACTACCACATCCAGCATTGTGTTTTGTTGCGAAAGCCGCGAAATAGCTAAGGCCGCAATGATTACCAGCAAAGTCACCACCAAGCCAAAACCCAATCCCAAACGCAACCCTATTTTCATATTTTTAAACATAATTTATTCTCCAAGTGATAATTTTAAGTAAAGTTTGTAAAATGTAACGACACGATAATTAATGAGTAAGTTGCCTGGTTGAAACATGCTGCGATTCTCGATTGACGGCCTGCTGAACCAACGATGGCACATCCAAAATCAGCGCCACTTCGCCACTACCGAGTATGGTGGAGCCACTGATGCCGCGCAGGGTACTGAATATCTTGCCCAGTGGTTTTATTACGGTCTGAAATTCGCCCATTAGCTCGTCTACCACCAGACCTGCTTTTTGACCTGCACAGGTCACTACGACCACGTTCTCGCGTCGCGCGCCAGCACCCTCGACTTCGAAATGATCGCGCAGCATGACAAATGGCAACACTTCGCCGCGCAGATTGAGGTAGCTGCGCTCACGCGTTAACTGGCGGTCATTTTCGGTCAGCTCAATGCATTCCTGTACCATGTCCAGCGGCACGATATAGCTGGATTTGCCGACACCAACCAAAAAGCCGTCGATAATCGCGAGGGTAAGCGGTAAACGAATAGTGACTGTAGTGCCCTGGCCTACCGCGCTGTCCAAATTCACGGTACCGCGCAGTGCGGTAATGTTGCGTTTAACCACGTCCATTCCTACGCCTCGACCTGAGATACTGGTTACAGCTTCCGCGGTAGAGAAACCTGCTTCAAAAATCATGTTGAAGATTTCATTATCAGGCGGTGTTGTGTTAGGGGCAATCAGGCCGCGTTCCCTGGCTTTTTGCAGAATTCGGTCACGGTTAAGACCTCCTCCATCATCGACAATCTCAATCACGATGCTTCCTGAATCGTGATAGGCGTTAAGCCGCAGTGTGCCTTTGGCTGACTTACCCCTTGCCTGTCGAATTGAAGCCGACTCGATACCGTGATCCATGGCATTACGCACCAGATGCATGAGTGGATCTCCAATCTTTTCCACAACGGTCTTGTCCAGCTCGGTATCTGCACCGGTAATTACCAGTTCAATGTCCTTGCCAAGTTCGCGGCCTACATCACGCACCACGCGCTGAAAACGGTTGAAGGTTTCGCCAATTGGAACCATGCGCAGGCGCAGCGCCCCATCGCGTATTTCCTCCACTAGCCCTGACATCACTGAGGTGGCTTCCTGTAGTGCGTTATCGCTAACGCGCTGAGCAAGCAAACTTACACCCGCTCCGGCTATAACCAATTCACCCACCATATTGATCAGTTCATCCAGTTTGTCGGCGTGCACGCGGATGTAGCGGTTTTCCTTGTTTTTACTATCCTTGGATTGAGTTTGCTTATCCAGAGCGGCTTGCACGACTTCATGCTCGACCGAGCGTTGTTCTACCAAAATTTCGCCCAGAGGCGTTGTCGAACCGTCCGGACGGGCGCTGGTTTGCTGTTCGCTTAGCCCAGCTTCCAGTTCCTGTTGGGTAAGTGCTCCTGTGGTCACCAGGATTTCACCCAAGCGCGTTTCACTTTCCGGCAACGTGCGGATTAATTCGATGTATTCCGTGAGTTTGCTGTGCGGTGGCAAAATATGAATGAGGCTGCCTTCCCGTGCGAATTCAAATACTCCCGCAATAGTCGCCTTGTCCGCATCTGACTTAAAGTCAATTTCGAAACCGAGGTAACACGATTCCGCGTCCATTTCATCGGCTAGCGGCAGGGCATCGAACATAGTGGTAATGGAGACAATTTCCCCAAGCGTAGACAAATAGCGGAGGAAGGAAAGTGGATCCATCCCATCTCTCATTACATTCTGGCCGAAGCGCAGGGAGATGTGCCAATTGTCCGTCTCTACCAAACCACCACCGCTGGATTGCAATGGAATTTCTGTTTCCACTTGAACAGCATGGCTCACCTCAGAAGAATTATCTTGATAAGCCTGTAGCCGAATACGTAAACCATTTTCGCGAGTAATAGCATCTGCATCCAATTGACCGCCTTGAGCGGCAACTACGTTAACCAGGTGCAACATGTGATCGCCGCTTTCGAGCAATACTGCGATCAGATTGGCCTCTATAACAACATCTCCATCGCGTACTCGGTCCAGCACGTCTTCAACAATATGAGTGAAACTGACAATGGGATCCAATCCGAACAAGCCAGCGGAACCTTTGATGGTATGCGCGGCACGAAATATGGCGCCGATCGTGTCGGCATCATTCGGATCAACTTCAAGCCGCAACAGCGAGTCCTCCATATCTTGCAGTAACTCGCGTGCTTCGGCGATGTAAGTTTGCAGTGCTTGATCGAGATCTAAACTCATTTTTATTGTCCTTTTTTCTCATTGCAAGATAGCACTACCGGATCGCCAAAATAAGACGCCAAATTGCACATATCCAGTACATCGAGCACCGCACGACTATGCCCGGTTAATCGCAAACTTGTTCCGTGCTTTTCGGCTTCGCGCTTAGCCAAGATAAGAATTTGCAGGCCAGCGCTATCCATTTCACTGACCTCTGACAAATCTATTTCTCGCTCGCACGGTTGAGCCATATGAGTCATCAGTCCAATCTTCATGTCGGCGGCAGTATAGATAGTCATGTCGCCCTCAATATGCAGTAGCGACTGTCCATTTTTATTTGTTGAGCTGATAGGCATGGTATTTCCTTATTTAGTCCTCATTGCCAGGTTCTAAGGCAATATCAATTTGGCCACCGCGGTGAGCATTTGCGTCGGCTGAAACGGTTTAACCACCCAAGCCTTGGCACCCGCTGCCTGACCTTCCTGTTTTTTTCCTTCCTGAGACTCTGTGGTGAGCATGATAATCGGCGTGAATTTGTAATTAGGTAGTTTTTTAACCTCTTTGACGAAGGTAATTCCATCCATGTTGGGCATGTTCACGTCGCTGATAATGAGGTGAATTTTTTGCCCATTAAGTTTTGTCAGCGCATCCTTGCCGTCACACCCCTCAATCACGTCGTAGCCTGCACCTTTTAATGCGATGCTGACAACCTGCCTCACACTTGCGGAATCGTCAACTATCAATATTGACTTGCCCATATTCTCTCCTAAAAAAATGTGATTTCTTGTTTCACGGCTACTCCGGATTTGCTCCCGCGATGTGTTTGCACTTGTTCCTGGGTGGCATAGAGCGCCTCCATCTCCGCCAACCATATTTTGATATTAAGGTGCTTAACCGGGACGGATGCAGCCCTATCCTGCTTGAATTGCTGCAAATGCTGATGCAGCTTTTCCATGTTGTTGCGAACATGAACCAATATCTGGCTGACACGATCCTGGAATTGAAGTGAAACCAGCACGTCAGATAATTCGTCGCGAATACCTGCACTTTCCTGTTGTAGCTGTTCAGCGGAGTCTGACAAATGCGAAGTGACGTTGGTAAAGCTTTGCAGAACCTGTTGAATAATCAATTCAGAATTCGCAACTGATTTGGAATCATGCTCGGAAGAGCTTTCAGCAATCTTGAATACGCTGGCGATGGCGTTGCTGATAATATCCACTGTACCTGACATTTTTTTACCGGTTTCACTGGAAAGACTGGATAATTTGCGCACTTCGTCCGCCACCACAGCGAACCCGCGCCCTGCTTCTCCGGCACGTGCAGCTTCGATCGCGGCATTTAAAGCGAGCAAGTTTGTTTGAGCGGCAATCTCCGCCACCTTGACGGCCATAGCTCTCAGCTCACCGGTGTAATCATTGAGGCTTCTAACTTGCTCCAGCATGTCGTTGCGACTATGCTGCGCCTCCCTGAGGGAATCGATCACGCTGTTCAGCGATAACTCGCTTTGCGTCATTACCGCCACTGCCCCGCCCTCTGTACTACCTGCTAAGTCATTAGCGGCGCTTTGCGAAGCACGGACCGACGCCTCCAGTTTTGCGTTGATGCCGACAAACCGATTGGCCAAGTCCATGATGGCTGTTTCGGTCTGATTCCGAGTAGTTTCAACTTGTCTGGACCAGATAGGCACCACCTCCGTGCACACATCTTCCAAGCCACCCGCATCCGCATTCGCAAGCTCGATATCAAATTTTGCTTTAGCATTGTCCAGCTCTTTTGCTACGGCCAGCTTAAGCAAAGTGCGATGGCGGCGAACTCCCC
>JANMWF010000191.1:0-10803 GCA_031393845.1 Nitrosomonadales bacterium
GACCTGATGGCAATGCTGAACAAAAAAATTGCAGAGGCGCGCTGGATCGCCGTAGATGCCGCCAACCGCACGTTGACTCCGAACCCTAATTTGTTGCGGGAATGGGAAGATCTTCTCCTCAGCCATCCCAGTTTAGGTCGATTGGCTCGTACAAAGACCAATCTGTTCCAACGACTGACTGGTATATGGCGTAGGCAGCAATGACCAATACTGGGTTAATTTAAATGCACCAAACCAAGCCAGCCAACAATTTGGATAGCCCCATTGCGCCAAGGGATCTAACCTTGAGCAGTCTACGTTCTATCGCCTTCTATCTCCCCCAATTCCACCCCATTCCAGAAAATGATGAATGGTGGGGTAAAGGCTTTACCGAGTGGCGCAATGTGACCAAGGCGCGCCCGCAATTCCCCGGCCACTATCAGCCTCACCTGCCCGCCGATCTGGGTTTTTACGACTTGCGACTGCCCGAGGTGCGTGAGGCGCAGGCAGATCTCGCGCGCCAGCATGGCATTCATGGTTTCTGTTATTACCACTATTGGTTCAATGGCCGTCGTATCCTAGAGCGACCGTTCAACGAGGTTTTGGCCTCGGGAAAACCGGATTTTCCTTTTTGTCTTTGCTGGGCAAACGAGAATTGGACTCGAGTTTGGGACGGTGGTGTCAACCACGTGCTGCTGGAACAAAAGTACAGCGCGGAGGATGATTTGGCTCATATCCAGAGTTTGATTCCCGCTTTTCGCGATGAGCGTTATATTCGCATTAATGGCAAACCGCTGTTTCTGGTTTATCGCGCCGAACTTATCCCCGATCCGATCCGCACAACGGCAATTTGGCGCGAAGCAGCTATAAAAGCTGGGATTGGCGATCTTTATCTTGCCAGAGTTGAAAGTTATGACAGCGTACATATGAACATTAATGGCCCTTCCCTTGGGTTTGACGCCGATGTGGAATTTGCGCCTTTCAGCTGGAATTTGGGTAATGTTAAATTCCATGGATCCTTTCATCGCGCTTTGGCCGCTGTTGGATTACTGCCTAAAGGATTCATCAATAATCGTGTGGTCGATTATGACGCCATGGTTCGTGGGATGCTAAGCCGACCGGATGTGGATTGGACGAGATTTCCCTGTGTGACTCCATCGTGGGACAACAGTGCACGTAGAAAAAATGCATCCATTTTTTTTGGATCAACACCAGAAAAATATGAGGCTTGGTTACGGAAGATTGTGGCAAAAACTTCTCAGCGGTGCGCTGGTGACGAAAAAATCGTGTTCATCAATGCTTGGAATGAGTGGGCAGAGGGCAACCATCTTGAACCTGATTTGAAATGGGGGCGAGCTTATCTTGAGGCCACACTTAGAGGGTTGCAGGGTACTGAAACCAAAGCGGCTCAGCATATTTCCAATAAGCAGCAATCCAGCGGAGACGGTCACTCTGCCGCAAAGCGACTTTACTGGAAGATACAAACCTTCGTAAACGCTCAATTGGATTTACTCAGAAACTTGAGGCCAAAGAAATAATGAGGCAACCACCATCACTGGTCGATTTTTATTATATTTTTATCAGGCGGGTATACATTTATGGATGACAAAGCTCGCGTGATCGCTTTCTATCTACCCCAATACCACCCTATTCCCGAAAATGACAAATGGTGGGGTAAAGGTTTCACGGAGTGGACCAACACGGCAAAAGCCAAGCCCCTATTCCGCGACCACTACCAACCCCACATTCCTGCCGACCTGGGATTTTATGATTTACGCGTATCGGAAACACGCATCGCGCAAGCAGAGATGGCGAGAGAATATGGAATCGAGGGCTTTTGCTATTATCACTACTGGTTTGCCGGGAAACGGATAATCGAACGGCCTTTCAATGAAGTACTTGAATCAGGTCAGCCTGACTTTCCTTTTTGCCTGTGTTGGGCAAACCAGACCTGGACAGGAATATGGCACGGTGCACCGAACAAGATTCTAATTGAACAAACGTACCCAGGCTGGATGGATTACGAGGCTAACTTTAATGAAATGCTTAAGGCGTTTCTCGACCCACGCTATATGACGGTAAATGGCAAGCCTATCCTCGTCGTCTACCGGCCGACTGAAATACCAAATTTGGCTGAGGTAGCCGATTTCTGGCAAGAGCTGGCCGTTAAGGCCGGGCTGCCGGGGCTATTTTTGATTGGCATGAATCACGACGACAATTGGGATCCGCGCCCGCATCACTTTGATGCAGCTATTTTGGAAAAGTCGCCACGTAAAATAAAGAGGACACCGTGGCGTTATCCATTACGAAAGCTTGATCAACTGCTGAAAGGATATCAACTTACAATCTACGATTATAAAGACGCAATGAAGCATATGTTGCGCAAGGGAAAGATCGATTACTTGGAGTTCCCATGCGCATTTCCAAATTGGGATAATAGTCCACGATCCAAGTTCAATAGCCTGATTTTTCATGGGTCAACACCTGAGCTATTTCGTGAGCACATCAAGCAGGCCATAGATATAGTCATCGATAATCCTTCCGAACAGCGCCTGCTATTTATTAAAGCATGGAATGAGTGGGCGGAAGGAAACCACTTAGAACCGGACCTGAAGTTTGGAAAACAATATCTTGAGGTACTGCGAGATGAGCTCCGTGCAAAATAAACTTGCGTTGCGAAATGGGTTATCAACAGCATCATCTGAACTGCTATGAGTTGGCAGGTTGAATGGGTTGAGGGTGGTGCTCATGCAGCGGATGCAGCCCTTGCCGCACGCTGGGATGCAGCCTTTGAGTTACACGGTGATATTTGGCAGTGCAGGCAATTTGCCTGTATTTGGGAGCGTACCATTGCCGCCGCCGAGGGGCGCAGGCCCTTTCTCATACATGCTAGCGACGACGCCAATCACGAAATATTGTATTTGCTTTATGCTAGAGAGACACTGCTATTTGGTTTGATGCGGACAATTGTTGAACCTATTGGCGGCCTATTGCATTTTGATTATCAAAACCCCTTGTCTCTCGGCGAGACTATGCAGGCAGAAGATTGGGATGCTTTTTGGTCTGCATTGTATCAATCTGCTACAGCAGTATTCCCAAAGCTAGGCCAGCTTGCGGCCTACCGACTGTTTGAGACGCACTCAGGCCCGACTGTGGAGCCGGGAAAGCCAGATCCAGTGGCACCCTTCCTGCCTTTCGAACCCGGGCAAACCTTGGAGCAAATTTTACAGAAATGTGGGGCGTCACACCGCGGAAATGTACGCAGGAGCATCCGACAGGCAGAAAAACTTGGGGCCGTGTCCTTAGAGATAATCACGGGTGCCGACGTGGCTAACGCCATGGAGCAAATGTTTATCACCTATGAAAGTCAATGGGGTACAGATGACAAGCCTCATTTTTTCAAAACCTTTGAAGTGCGGATGTTTTACAAAGGTCTGGCAGACATTGCGCAGCAGCTCGGCAAGCTGCACTTCAGCCGCCTGGTAGTTGGAGATAAGGTGTGGCACTGGCATTTCGGCTTCGTTCATAGAGGCTCATTGCTTTGGTTAAAGCCAACGTATACTACCCAAGTACAAAAGTATTCTCCCGGTGTTGTTCATCTTGCTTTGCTAATAGATCATTGCCTGGCCAATGATCTGCACGAAATCGATTTTGGTTATGGCGCGGAGCCATACAAGTTTTCGTGGTCTAACCACAGTCGTTCGCTCTATTCACGCGAGTTCATGGATAACGGCGCCTTGTTTACGGTTGCCAGACGCGTTAGTAGCTATCGGCGTGCTCTACAGCAATCAGGTTTGGCAAATTACTTACAGTGGAAATGGAGCACTTGGCGGAAAGACGATACAAATTAAAATCTATCCGTTGGCATCGTCACGGATAGCTGTATATCGACGCCCATAGGCCATCTCCTATCGACTCTTCTGATGAAACCAATTATAAAGATAATTTCTTGATTGTTAATAGATCGTAAATCTAGAGGAGGATTTTATATCTCTCCATCACTATTGCATGGGATTGAATTTTATCAACCAAAGTTATCGCGGAAGACTCAATGACGATAACCGAAAATCCAATTTACAAAGTGTCGCAGGTATAAAAATTTCCAAGTGATACAAATACACACGATAAATGGTCGAACAGTTGGCTAAACAGGTGTTACCGTGTATAGGTAATTCTGGATTTTTGAATTAGATGGGATTGGGATTGTTTCAAAAATATTGGTTAAAAAACGTGGAATCACATGGCACAGTCGCGCTGATGGATCACTTGATCAATGACAAGGGCAGCAGCCCCGGCTGGCGCAGGGCCGTTGCCCTTCTCCGCTTTCACTCTCAGCTCGATTTATTGAATGCGGATGGCTGGCAGACTGTTTGTGTCCGCAACTTAACACTCAACAATCGCCTGCCTGAACACAACATCATGATTACTATTGATGATGAATATGCGGACAATCTGGCCGCCAGTGAAAAATTACAAAAACACGGCAAGCACACCACTTGGTTCATAGTGTCCGGCTCCATCGGACGTAAGCCAGTTTGGCCCAATGATGGTCGCCCTGACGGGCGCTGCGTAAATGCGGTGCGTGAGGTCGGCTATCGTGCTGCCTGCGCCACCCGCACCGGCTGGGAATTACTCGATGGCGCCTCCCACCAACTGCGTCGCCTGACTGTGTTCAACTCAGACACAACCAGCAGCTTGGCTCGTAAACTATTCTTCGGCAGCAATGATGCTTCCTGGCACGCTGTCTCGCGCTACGCCTTGCAGCGTGTAACTTCCCGCATGATAGGGCGGCGGGCAACATGACCCCCATCGTCTCTATCATCATGCCCTGCCTCAACGGCGAGCGACATATTCAGGCCACCATCGACAGCGTGCTCGCTCAGACTTTCAACGATTTTGAGCTCATCGTGGTGGACAACGGCTCCACCGATCGCACGCCTGAAATCCTCAGCTCTGTGGATGACCCACGCCTGAGGGTGCTTTCCCTGCCGGAACGGGGCGTGAGCCGCGCGCGCAACTTGGGGCTGTTGGAAGCGCGTGGCGCATTCATCGCTTTTCTCGACAGCGACGATACGTGGAGCGCTACGTTCTTGGAGAAAATGCACATGGCGCTTATTTCTGATTCCAAGGCCGTTCTCGCTTATTGTGGCTGGCAGAACCTGGGCTTGCCCGGTTTACGTGGTGAACCGTTCATCCCGCCTGATTACGAAAACCCGGGCAAGACCGCCGCGCTGCTGGAAGGCTGCCGCTGGCCCATCCATGCCTGCCTCACCCGGCATACAGCCATTGTCGAGGCAGGTAGATTCAACACCCAGCTCACCATTGCCGAGGATTATCTTCTGTGGATGGAGGTGTCCGCCCTTGGCTCCATCATCCGCGTGCCAGAGGTGCTGGCCCAGTACCGACACCACAACGGCGTGCAGGCCACGCACAATCTAGCGCTTGCCGCGCTCGATACCTTCAGGGCGAAACAGATGTTTCTACGCCAACATCCCCAAATCGCAAGGCAACTCGGGCCAGAAAAGATTGCATCCCTCACTTGGGATAAGCTGATCCAGCAAGGCAATGTCTTGCACTGGCAGGGTGACCTCAAAAATGTGCGGCCTATTTTTCGCAAGACTTTACTTGCAGGGCACGGCTCGCTTTCCGCCAAATTGCGCATGCTTCCCAGCCTGCTGCCGCTAAGCATTCATCAAGCTATCCTCGCGGCCAAAAAAAGGTTAAATTTCTGATGAACGCGGCTCAACGTATCCCCATTCTCATGTACCACCGCGTGGGCGAGCCGGATCACCCACGCGACATCTATTGCATTCGCCCGGAGCATTTTTCCGCCCAGATGCAGGCACTGGCCCGTGCAAGCTGGTGCGCCGTCAGCATTGAAGATTTCGACTCCTGGCGGCGTGGTGAAAAATCGTTACCAGAGAATTCCTTCGTGTTGACTTTTGATGACGGATTCACCGGTGTGTACGATTTCGCAGCGCCCACCCTGAATAAATTGGAGTGGCCCGCAACGGTGTTTCTGGTAGCTGGCAAGCTAGGCGGGCAAAGTGACTGGGAAGTCACCACTGAAGCGCCCATGCTTCCCCATCCGCTGATGAATGCGGCACAGCTGCGCAGTCTTATCGCGCAGGGCTTCAACCTGCACTCGCATTCGTTGCTGCACCACGACCTGACTAAACTGGAAACATCGGCACTGGAACAGGATTTGCGCGATTCGCGCACCCTGGTCGCAGACATCAGCGGTCAAGCGCCGATGTATCTTGCGTACCCCTATGGCCGTCACAACGAAGCCGTCCGCAACGCTGCCCAGCGTGCGGGCTTCACCATGGCTTTTTCAGTGAAATCAGGCTTCAACCGGCCGGGAGAGTGCGCCTATCAAATCCGCAGATTGGATGTATTCGGCACCGACAACCCGGCTATGCTGCTGCGCAAAATTCGCCTGGGTACCAATGACGGCAGCCTGACGCATCTAATGCGTTATTACTTACGCCGAATTCTGCGACTGAACTGATTATGAATGCCTCTGTCATTGTCTGCACTTACAACCGCGCGGAATCGCTGCGCGACACCCTGCGCGCGCTCAAATCCCAGCAACCAGTGACCGGACAAATACGGGGAGCCATTGTGAAAGACTGGCTCTCCATGCTGCCCGCACTGCTGCCCATTCCGATATATAAATTGCTGATCCAGATGCTTGAAAATAATCGGGACAAACCATCACAAAACATGGAGAGCCTGAAATGAAACTTACCTTCGCTTTCTGCACCTACAACCGCGCCGATCGTCTGGAAAATCTAGTAGCAGCCATGCGCACTCAGGATTGTCCGGTCACTTTTGAAATTCTGGTCATCAACAACAACAGCAAGGACAACACACTCGCCATTTTAAAAAACTTGGCCGACCAGCCAGGCGCGCTCCTGCGCTTTGTCACCGAGACTGCTCCGGGCATCGTTCCGGCCCGCAACCGAGCTATCAAGGAGGCACTGGATAGCGATATATTGGTATTTTTGGATGACGACGAACTGCCACAAACCGGATTGCTGAACGCAGCCTATGACGCCATTGTAAATGAGGGAGCTCAATGTGCCGGTGGACCAGTCGAGGTGGATTTTACCCCACATGGTCGCCCCATCTGGCTGGAGGACGATTTGCTCGGTTTCCTGGCTGAAGTCAAACACGGTGACACACCGTTCTGGATCACAAACGACAGCTCCCCTATCTGGACAGCCAACATAGCCTACGACATGCGCCTATTTCGCAACGATCCGGGATTGCGTTTCGACCAACGCTACAACCGGGAGGGTACGGACGTTGGCGGCGGCGAGGATGCCATAATGTTCCGCGCTCTGCTGTCGCAAGGCGCGCATATCCGTTATCGCCCGGACATGGCAGTACGACATTTCGTCGATTCATGGCGACTGAAACGCACCTATTTTCTCAAGTTGCACTATAGGGCAGGCATTCGCTACGGTCGTCTGCAGATGCCTGACTACGACAAAACTATCCTGGGTGTTCCGTCCTTCTTGGTCACCCAGTTTTTCAAACAGTGCCTGAAAACAATTGCCAAGTGGGCCCATGCACAACCGGGCCTGCTGCGTCAGGCAATGAATGCTGCCCACGCGCTGGGCACCATCAACGGCTATCGATCTCGCCAATGAATCACCTCACCGTCCTGATTTGCACACACAACCGGGCGGATTTGCTGGAACGGGTGTTGATCTCACTTAATGCTGCTAAACGCCCCACTATGCCGGTACAGATCCTGGTGGCGGCTAATGCCTGCACTGATGATACGGTGGTTCGCATGCTGGCATATCAGTCTCAACAGGCCGACAAAGGCTGGTTGCCATTACGCGTGATTGAAGTCCCCACACCGGGTAAGTCGCATGCGCTCAATCGGACCATTCCGGAAATCGATACTGAGCTGACCGCTTTTGTGGATGATGACCATCGAGTCGATGAACATTATCTGGTTGCAATCGAGCATGCTGCACAATGCTGGCCCGATGCAGGTTTGTATTGTGGTCGCATCTTACCTGACTGGAATGGAACTGAGCCCGCATGGGTGCATGACGAAGGACCCTATCGAGTTTACCCGCTGCCAGTGCCACGCTATAACCAAGGCGATCAACCCAAAACGATCACGGCGGAAGAAGGCCCTATTCCTGGCGGCGGCAATCTCGTGGTGCGACACCACGTGTTCGCACTTGCCGGGCAGTTTTCAACTGACCTTGGGCCGCACGGTCACGATTTGGGTGGCGGCGAGGACAGCGAATATGTATTGCGTGCCATGATTCGCGGTATACGTTGCCAATACGCGCCGGACATCGTTCAGCATCATTATGTGGATATTGATCGCCTGAAACTCAGCTATCTGCTTAAAAAAAGTTTTCAACGCACTCGCTCCACCTCACGCATCCATGGCAATGGCCGGATACCGCTCTATATGTGGCGCAAGCTGGCAGAATATGGGTTTCACAGCGTGTTCAGCCATTCATGGGCTAAGCGGCGTTTCTACTGGATGCGGACCGCTGCTGTCCTGGGAGAACTGCAAGGCCGTCGGGAATCAGGGTATCGTGGTAAAAACCTTTCGCTCCCCCCAGATCGCGGCATCTTGCTCATTATAACGCTGGCGATTGCCACAGTTACTTGTGGGTTGATTGCCTGGTTTAGCAGCGGTACTGCACGCTGGTCTGGTGGTGTTTTACCCGCGTTATTTGTGGCAAGCGTGGGTTCTGTGGCACTGCTGGCAAAATCGCTAATTGACTTTTCTCAAACCGGGCCACGCATTCAAAAAGAAGTGCTCACCCATTACCGGCACTACACCCTGTTTGCGCTCGCCCGTCTATCTGCCTGGGCATTTTCTATCATGCTATTTACTGGCAGTGCAGGAGTATTACTGTATTACATGTTGAATGTAAGTCTGAGCGGCGAATGGTCAAATGGTCTTGCAACACTCGCGGCAGTAATGGGTATCCTGGGTGCGGTCATGCTGCAATTTATCCGCAAGCTGCGCTTCAATCCGGGGCTGTTGGTCGCCTCCATGCATTACCGCATAAGCCGTTTTTATGGGCTGTGGCGCTGGATGACGCCGGAACGCATTTATCTGATGCAGGTTGCGTGTATTTCTGCCACTTTGTTGTTGCTGATCGCCGCTTCATTGCAATTGATAAAACAGAACCAGATGGCCGATCTGATTGCATTGTGGGCTGCTGCGCTATTTTTTACTGGCATAATTACTTGGGCGGCCTGGCTGCCAGAAGCACGTCCACCCCGCAGAACACCCGAACGCGCGACCGATGCGCCACCCCATATTTTAATGATTGGATCAGACACTTTGCGTGCAGATCGACTGGGTGCTCTGGGATATCGACGTGCCCTCACGCCCAATATTGATAAACTGACCGAACTGGGGGTGCTGTTTGCCAATTGCTATGTACCCTGCGCGCGCACCGCTCCCAGCCTGATTTCGCTGATGACAGGTACTTGGCCGCATACCCACGGCATTCGCGACAATTTTAACGCGGACGATGTTACCCGGCTGAAAGTCGATGCACTGCCCCATCTGCTCAAGGTACAGGGCTACCGCACCGCTGCTATCTCCGACTGGTGCGGCGGCGACATGGGCAAATTCTCCTTTGGTTTCGATTACACCGATTTGCCAGAAGACCAGTGGAACCTGAAATATCTAATCCGGCAGGGACCTAAGGATTTACGCCTTTTTTTATCGCTGTTTACCCACAACCGGTTGGGGCGACTGCTGCTGCCGGAAATTTATTATCTCGGAGGCGTGCCACTGACCCAACCGATGGGCAAATATGCGCGGCACCTGGTTTCGCGTCTAGCGGAAAGTACTCAACCATTTTTTCTCAATGTGTTTTATTCCACCACGCACCCGCCATTTGCCTCCGAATGGCCCTGGTATACGCACTTTGCCGATCCGTCCTATAACGGTGAATCGAAGTTCGCCATGGCACGATTGACAGACCCATTTGAGATCATCCGTCAACAGGGCGCACCCAAAGAAGAATTTGACCTCGATCAAATTATTGATTTATACGATGGCTGCGTGGCCGAATTTGATGATGAAATAGGCAAGATGCTACGCCACTTGGATATTTGTGGCTTGGCAAGCAACACTATTGTTGTTGTCTATTCCGATCACGGCATGGAATTTTTTGAGCATGACACTTGGGGCCAAGGCAATTCTGCGGTCGGTGATTTCAGTTCGCGCATTCCACTACTGATCCACGACCCGCGTAAACACACCTGCGGAAAAGTCAATCAGGTTATTCGCAGCATCGACGTTGCTCCAACCCTGCTGGAACTGGCCGGATTAGCTATTCCAGATTCGATGGAAGGTGTATCTCTGGCGAATATAGTGCGCGGTGAAAAACACGATCTGGGGCTGCCCGCCTTCAATGAAACCGGTATCTGGATTACCGACATGCCGGGTATGCATGAAGATCACCTGCGCTATCCCAATTTGTTGGAACTGCTGGAGGTTTCGAATAAGGCCAGCGGTACCCTGGCGATCAAACCGCAATACCATGATATGGTATTCCAAGCCAAGGACAGAATGATCCGTATTGGGCGCTGGAAGCTGGTTTACCAGCCTGCGGTTGGAGGCGCGCTATATAAATTGTTCGACTTGGAAACAGACCTGGCCTGCCAGCACAACCGCATCGCAGATAAACCTGAACTGGCAGAAGCCATGAAGAGACAACTACTGGCTTGGGTGGGAAAAAATACTCAGGCTGGAGAGTGTCTGGATTAAACCCAGATAATCCATTAGGCCGTCATTCCGGCGAAGGCCGGAATCCA
>JANMWF010000108.1:0-4344 GCA_031393845.1 Nitrosomonadales bacterium
GGCACTCCTTCACATCGAAGGGCGGCATACCCAGGTTGTAGCTAACGAAGTCAAGGCGCGCATATTTATTATGGCTCTCAATCGGAAAAATCGAATGAAATGCTGCCTGCAAACCATCGTTGATGCGCTGCTCAGGCAACTTATTAGCCTGAAGAAAAGCACTGTAAGATTCCAGTTGTGTGGACAGCAAAAATGGTATCGGCAAAGCGCCGATACGTTTCGCAAAACTTTTACGAATACGTTTTTTTTCAGTAAAAGAATAACTCATGATATCTCCACGACCGAAGGAAAAGACAATGAACAAAAAACGTTTTATAGCTTGCTGTGCGTTATCTTCTTAAAATGTCAAAAGGCTGGCGGGCATCCGTCAGCCTTTTGACGCGTACAATAATTACTTGATTTCAGCGGTTGCGCCAGCCTCGATCAATTGTTTCAGGATAGCGTCAGCGTCAGCTTTATTCACACCCTCTTTCACTGCCTTCGGTGCGCCGTCCACCAAATCCTTAGCTTCTTTCAACCCAAGGCCGGTAATTACGCGAACCACTTTAATCACGTTCACCTTGCTAGCACCGGCAGAACTTAATACCACGCTAAATTCAGTTTGCTCAGCCGCAGCACCAGCATCAGCGGCCGCTGGCGCAGCAACTGCCACAGCGGCAGCGGACACGCCAAATTTTTCTTCCATTTCCTTGATCAGTGCAGACAACTCCAACACGGTCATTTGTGCAATTGCGTCCAGAATGTCAGCCTTATTAACAGCCATATTGCTCTCCTAATGTTAATTCAAAAAGTTCGGTATGAGCGTTAAGCGGCAGCCGTTTCGGCTTCCTTCTTATCGCGGATAGCAGCCAGACCACGCACAAAAGTGCTGGTTGCAGCATTCATGGTCGCCATCAAACGTGCAATCAACTCATTCCGGCTCGGGATAGCAGCCAGCACAGTGACCTGCTCCGCAGACATCAAAGAGCCAACCATTGCGCCTGCCTTGATTACCAACTTGCCATTCGTCTTGGCAAATTCATGCACTATTTTTGCCGCCGCAACAGGATCAGCACTGATGCTGTAGATTAGCGGCCCAACCATTTTTTCCGCCAACGCCTCAAACGGAGTGCCCTGTACAGCACGGCGTGCCAAAGTGTTTTTTAACACGCGAAAGTACACCCCAGACTTACGTGCAGTGGCACGCAACCTGGTAATGTCGCTGACTACTATGCCGCGGTACTCAGCCAAAACAATAGTCTGGGCCTGCGCTACCTGTTCGTTAACTTCAGCTACTATTGCTTGCTTTTCTTGCAGATTAAGACTCAAATCTTTCTCCATCTTCAACTGGAACACCAAACCAAAGCTCAGCGATCCATCATTAACAACCGCGTCCTTAAGCTGGGGCAATAATAATTACTCCTGCTCGTGGGCACACCATCTACGTAGGCGTCAGAGAACTGAGAGCAGAAATATTGATATTGCTTCCGCCATGCAGTGCATCTTAATTAAACCCTATTGGGTACCTACGGTCTTTGACAATCTGCCAATAAGCCAGCAGTTCAAAGCCTGTAAACGGCATGACTAACCAATCATGCCGCACAATTTCTATTACATTACCTCCCAGCTATCAATTCAATTGCCATAAAAAAACAGCCACCACTTTTCATATCTTATGAGAAAAGAGCAAAATAAATTATCCTGCCAAACTGGCCTGTTCAATGCGAATACCCACACCCATGGTACTGGAGACAGACACCTTCTTTAGGTATACACCCTTGGCAGCAGCTGGCCTAGCCTTGTTTAAGGCATCGACCAGCGCCAACAGATTTTCTCGTAGCGCTTCCGGTGTGAATGAAGCACGTCCAATGGTGCATTGCACAACTCCATTCTTGTCGGTGCGGTACTGCACCTGACCAGCCTTGGCATTCCTCACAGCGCCAGCCACATCAATTGATACCGTACCCACTTTAGGGTTAGGCATCAAGCCACGCGGACCAAGAATCTGGCCTAATTGACCAACGATGCGCATAGCATCAGGCGAAGCTATCACCACATCAAAATCCATATTCCCGGCCTTGATGCTTTCCGCCAAGTCTTCGAAACCTACGACATCCGCACCAGCAGACTTGGCTTCCTCAGCCTTGGCACCTTGAGCGAACACAGCAATGCGCACAGTCTTGCCGGTTCCCCTGGGCAACACGACGGCGCCACGCACTAATTGATCGGACTTGCGTGCATCTATGCCCAAATTGATTGCGATGTCGATAGACTCATCGAACTTGGCCTTAGCAGTTTCTTTTGCTAAATTCAGCGCGTCATTCATAGCGTACAGCTTGTTACGGTCAATTTTGGCGATCAACGCCTTATAGCGTTTAGAAATATGTGCCATGTTATACGCCCTCCACAACAATACCCATACTGCGCGCGCTACCGGCGATAGTGCGCACCGCCGCATCCATGTCGGTAGCGGTCAGATCGGGCATCTTGGTTGTTGCAATTTCTTCTGCCTGCTTACGGGTTAATTTACCAACCTTTTCTGTAAGTGGTCTGGGGCTACCCTTCTGCAAACCAGCCGCCTTCTTAATTAGAATGGTCGCAGGCGGAGTCTTCATAATGAAAGTGAAGCTCTTGTCCGCAAAAGCTGTAATTACCACCGGGATTGGCAAACCCGGCTCCACGCCTTGGGTCTGTGCATTAAAAGCCTTGCAAAACTCCATGATATTCAGTCCACGCTGACCAAGCGCCGGACCGATAGGAGGACTAGGATTTGCCTTGCCGGCAGGAACTTGCAACTTAATAAAACCTATAATTTTCTTTGCCATAACACTCTCCCTATGGGTTCAAGCGAACGCTATTGCGTTCTCCCCGATTAATACAGAAAGGAGAAAGAAGAACAGGAGAAGCGTGTCCGCAATCGGCTTTCTCTTCTCCATTCATCCTTAACCCTCCGCCCTAAGCTTTCTCGACTTGACCGAAATCCAGCTCCACAGGTGTTGAACGGCCAAAAATAGTCACCGCCACCCGCAACTTGTTCTTATCATAATTGACGTTTTCCACCATACCGTGGAAGTCAGTAAACGGACCGTCCTTGACACGTACCGCTTCACCCACTTCAAATAGCACCTTGGGTCTCGGCTTTTCCACCCCGGCCTGCATCTGATGCATTATATTTTGCACTTCTTTTTCGCTTATGGGGGTAGGCTTCATTGCTGAACCACCCAAAAACCCTGTAACCTTGGGTGTACTTTTAACGAGATGCCAGCTTTCGTCGGTCATTTCCATCTCAACCAGCACATAGCCCGGGAAAAATTTACGCTCGCTGATGCTCTTCTGGCCTAATTTCAGCTCCACAACCTCTTCTACCGGCACCAAAATCTGACCGAACCGATCTTCCAAACCCGCACGCTGAATCCGTTCCGGCAAAACACGCTGCACGTATTTTTCAAACTGAGAATACGTATGAACCACATACCAACGCTTGGACATTATTCACGCCCCATTAATTTATTAACCACTAACAACAAGCTAGCATCAACCGCCCACAAAAACAGCGCCATTACAACTGCAAAAAGGAGCACCACCCCTGTGGTCTGCACCGTTTCTTTGCGTGAAGGCCATACTACGCGCTTGGCTTCAGCTACAGATTCTGTACCAAACGCAAATAGGCGTTTGCCCGGTTCGGTCGTCCAAACTACAGCAGCAGCCAACAAGAACCCAAGCAATATTGCTGCAAGCTTCACCACCGCAGCGCTTTCGTGCAAAGCATAAAACCCCGCAATACCTGCCGCAACGAACAGGAACGCGACAATCAATTTAATTTTATCCGCCATGCGCAATCTGCCCGTCTTTTTTGATGATTTAACTGGCAGGCCAGGAGGGTTTCGAACCCCCAACCCTCGGTTTTGGAGACCGATACTCTACCAATTGAGCTACTGGCCTAATTTTTTAAATGGGAGCGGTCAACCAATCAAAGTAAGTCCATCTTTGAACACATCTCCACTCCCCCTTGCCGCCGCTACTCAATCACCTTAGCCACCACACCGGCACCGACGGTGCGACCGCCTTCGCGTATCGCGAAACGCAGACCTTCTTCCATCGCAATTGGGGCGATCAAGTTCACCGTTACCGACACGTTATCTCCCGGCATCACCATTTCAGTGCCCTCCGGCAGTTCAACCGCTCCCGTTACGTCGGTAGTTCGGAAGTAGAATTGCGGACGGTAACCTTGGAAAAATGGGGTATGACGACCCCCTTCGTCTTTGCTGAGAACGTAGATTTCGGCTGAAAATTTGGTATGCGGGGTGATGGAACCAGGCTTGGCCAGAACTTGACCACGCTCGACTTCTTCACGCTTAGTGCCAC